>JAYTOZ010000217.1:0-3861 GCA_043747515.1 Frankiales bacterium
CTGGCCACCGTGGTGACGTTCAGGTGCAGCCCCTCCTTGGCGGACTGGGCCTGCTGCGCGGGCGTGATGTAACCGAGCTGGGCCATCCGGCCGAGCACGATGTTGCGGCGGGTCACCGCGGCCCGCGGGTTGGCGACCGGATCGAACCGGCCTGGGTTCTGCACGATGCCTGCCAACAGCGCCCCGCGGGCGAGATCGAGATTCCTGACAGAGCTGCCGAAGTAGTGGCTCGCCGCCGTCCCGATGCCGTAGACCCCGTTGCCGTAGTAGGCGATGTTGAAGTAGCCCTCGAGGATCTGCTGCTTGGTCAGGGTGTGCTCGAGGGCCAGCGCGTAGCGCGCCTCCTGCAACTTGCGCCGCACCGATCGCTCGCGGGCGGCGTCCTGCCCGGTGCGGTTGCGGGCCGCTTCGATCAAGGTGTTCTTGACGTACTGCTGGGTCAGCGTCGAACCACCCTGCTGGACGCTGCCGGAGCTCGAGTTGCTGGCCAGCGCCCGCGCTGTGCCCTTCACGTCGATGCCGTTGTGGTCGTAGAACCGGCTGTCCTCGATCGCGATCAGCGCCTGCTGCGCGGAGACCGGAACATCCTTGAGCTGGACCGGGACCCGGTTCTCCAGAAACAGCGACGCGATGACCCCGCCGTTCTTGTCCAGGATGACGCTGCGCTGCGGCAGCTGGGGTGTCTTGAGGTCCGCCGGTAGCGCGAGAAAGGTGTCGGCCCCGGCCTTCGCGGCCAGGCCGGCTCCGCCGATGACCGGGAAAGCGAGCCCGGCGAGCAGGACGCCGGCGAGCAGGCTCAGGACGAGGGCCGCGGCGAGTCGCGCCAGCGCGGACGTCAGGATTGCAGTGCGAGCCACCCGCTCAATGTACGGTCCGGCGCCGACAGGTTCCCGGCTTGTCCTGATATAGACCTTGATAGCCCAGAGTGACTAGGCCAAGATGGACCGAACAGGTCCTGCCGGTGCGGGCGAGGGATTCATACCGTTGCGTACGCGGACGAGCACGCTGCGCTTCCTCTCACGCAAGGACCTCCCCTCATGACGACGCTTTCCCTCCAGCAGGACTGGACGTCCAGAGCCGCGTGCGGGTCGGCCGATCCCGATGAACTCTTCGTCACCGGCGCCGCCCAGAACCGGGCCAAGGCCGTTTGTCTGGGCTGTCCGGTGCGCACCGAGTGCCTGTCCGACGCCTTGGACAACGTCGTCGAGTTCGGCGTCTGGGGCGGGATGACCGAGCGCGAGCGACGAGCGCTGCTGCGTCGGCGGCCCGATGTCACCTCGTGGCGCGAGCTGCTCGAGCAGGCCCGCGCCCTGCACGGGCGGACCAGCGTCGCTTCCTGAACCAGCACGAGCCGAGGCATCCCCTACGCCGGGACGCAACTCAGGCGGGTACTGCCGCCGAGTGGCCGGAGGCGAGGTCGTGACCGACCGCCCGCAGGCCGTCGAGGTCGTGCACATCGCCCGGCTGGGCCGCCACCTCGACGACCGCGACCCCGGGGTGGGCCCGGGTGAACCGCTCCTGGAGCCGGCGCTCACGGCTCGACAGGGTGACCCGCTCGGCGTGCAGCCGTAGCACACCAGCGGTCAGCGGATCGTGCTCGAGCTGCCCGGCGGCGTCCAGCGCGGCCGCTGCGGTCAGCGTGTCGGCGGCGGAACGGTGCACGCGGTTGACGACGAGCCCGGCCAAGGGCATCTGCTCCGAGGCGAGCCGTTCGACGAAGTACGACGCCTCGCGCAGCGCATCCCGCTCGGGCGCAGCCACCACCACGAACTCGGTGCCCTCGGCTTTGAGCAGGTCGTAGGTGGCCTGGGCCCGCTCTCGGAAGCCGCCGAACATCGTCTCGAGCGCTCCGATGAACTGCGATACGTCCTGCAGCAGTCCGGCCCCGAGGATGCGGCTGATGATCGAGGTAAACAGGTTGAAGCCGGCCCCCACGACCTTGAAGTAGGCCTTGCCGCCCGCCTTGGCAGGGGCCAGCAGGACGCGCACCATCCGGCCGTCCAGGAAGGTGGTGAGCCGTTCGGGGGCGTCGAGGAAGTCGAGCGCGGAGCGGGTCGGGGGCGTGTCGACCACGATCAGGTCGTACTCCCCGCCGGCCTTGAGTTGCCCCAGTTTTTCCATCGCCATGTATTCCTGGGTGCCCGCGAATGACGACGAGAGTGCCTGGTAGAAGGGGTTGTCGAGGATCGTCTGCGCTTTTGACGGCTCGGTGTGCGCCACGACGATGTCGTCGAACGTGCGCTTCATGTCGAGCATCATCGCGTCGAGCGAGCCCTCGTTGGCGACCCCCGCAACCTTGCGGGGGGTGTTGTCGAGATGGGTCAGGCCCATCGACTGGGCCAGCCGCCGGGCCGGGTCGATGGTGAGCACCACGGTGCGCCGGCCTTGTTCGGCGGCCCGCAGGGCAAGGGCGGCCGCGGTCGTCGTCTTGCCCACGCCACCGGAGCCGCAGCAAACGATGATCTTTGCGGTCGCCAGCACCTCGTCGAGATCGAGCCGGGGAACGCTCATGCCATCCCCTGGTCCCGCAGCAATGCCGCCAGCGTGTAGAGCGCACCGAGGTCGATGTCGTCGGCCAGCAGCGGCAGCTCGTACGACGGGCGATCAACCCCGGCCAGACTGTCTCGTCCCCGCTCCTCGAGGGCCACCCGCGCCGCGTGGTCGCCGGCTTCGGCCACCAGCGCGCCGACGAGGGCGTCCGGCGCGGCGAGCCCGGCCGACTTCAGGCCGGCGGCCAGGGTGGCCGAGTCGAGTCGGCCCGCCTCGGCGTTGACCAGGTCGGCGGGATCGAGCGCGGGGGACCGCACCATGTTGACGACGATGCCGCCCACCGGCAGGTCGAGCGAGGTCAGCTCGGCCACCCCGTCGAGGGTCTCCTGCACGGGCATCTCCTCGAGCAGGGTCACGATGTGCACGGCCGTCTGTGGCGAGCGCAGGACCGCCATCACGCTATCGCTCTGGTGCTTGATCGGCCCTACCTTGGCCAGCCCGCCGATCTCGTGCGAGATGTTCAAAAAGCGCGCGATCCGGCCGGTCGGCGGGGCGTCCAGCACCACCGCGTCGTACGCCGGGAGATGATCTTTGCCGATTCGGACGACGGCCTCCTTCACCTTGCCGGTGAGCAGCACATCGCGGAGCCCCGGCGCGATCGTTGTCGCGAAGTCGATCGCGCCGATCCGGCGCAGCGTGCGGGCCGGGATGCCGTTCGGGGACAGCTTGTAGAACATGTGCAGGTAGTCGAGCAACGCCTGCTCGGGGTCGATGGCGAGGGCGGAGACCTCACCGTGGTCCGGCGCCACCGCGACCCGCCGCTCTTCATACGGCAGTGGGGGGGTGTCGAACAGTTGCGCGATGCCCTGCCGGCCTTCGACCTCGGCGAGCAGGACCCGCTTGCCGCCGGTGGCGAGCGCCAGGGCGAGCGCGGCGGCGACGGTGGTCTTGCCGGTGCCGCCCTTGCCGGTGACGACGTGCAGCCGCACATCAGGGAAGTCGGCCATGACCGCAAGCGTAGGCGCGCGGGGCGGCGGCCGCCGATGACGCTGCTTCTCCAGGCGCCATAGGCTTCGCCGATGACGCAGTGGGAGTACCTGACCGCACCCCTGTTGGTCCACGCGACCAAGCAGATCCTCGACAACTTCGGTCAGGACGGTTGGGAACTCGTCCAGGTGGTGCCGGGTCCCGGTGGCGGCGACCAACTCGTGGCGTACTTCAAGCGGGTCAAGGCCGGGTCGTGAGCGCAACCGGTCGTCTCGGCGAGCTCGGCCTCGCCCTGCCACCGGTCGCGGCGCCGGCCGGCAGCTATCTGCCGGCGGTCCGCAGCGGCCACCTGGTCTTCACCTCCGGGCAGCTGCCACTGGTCGA
>JAYTOZ010000218.1:0-2137 GCA_043747515.1 Frankiales bacterium
CTTGTCGCTGCCGCGGCGTACGGTCCAGGCCCACCTCGCCGGCCGAACCACCTGCCGGCGCGTCCCGGCTCGCTCACCTGGACCGGCGCCGAGCCTCACCCACGACAGCGGTCGCCCAGGTTGGCCAACGTCAACAGATCAATGCACGTGCACGTGTGGACGGCGTCGCGCAAGGTGCGCCTCCACCGTCAGTCCCCTCGCGCGCGTCAGGTAGACAGCGGCCACCACCGCCGACACGGCGCATACGAGACCGCCTGCAACCAGGCCGGATCGAGGCCCGCGAGCCTGAGCCAGCGCTCCGATCAGTGGCGCCCCTATCGGGTTACCGCCGAGGAACACCAGCACGTAGAGCGCCATCACCCGGCCCCGCACCTCCGGGCTCGAACCGAGCTGCACCAGTGCGTTCGCGGTCGTCGTGAACAGCAGGACCGCCACGCCAGTCGGGACGAGCAGCACCACCGTCACGGCGTACGACGGGGCATAGGCGACCCCGACCTCCAGCAGGCCGAACGCGAGCGCGGCCCCGAACAGCAGGCGGGTGCGGGGCGCGCCTTCGCGGCGCGCACTGAACAGCGCGCCGAGCAGCGAACCGACCGCCAGGGCCGAGGTCAGCAACGCGAACGAGCCGGCGCCCTTGTGGAAGACCTGCTTGGCGACCAGCGCAAGGGTGATCTGGAAATTCAGCCCGAACGTGCCGACCATGAACACCAGGGCGATCGGCGCGAGCAGGTGGGGGCGCTGCCGGACGTAGCCGAGCCCCTCGCGAAGCTGGCCCTTGCTGCGGGCGACCCGGCGGCTGGGGGTCAGCTCGCCGG
Organism: Frankiales bacterium; assembly: GCA_043747515.1. GTDB lineage: Bacteria > Actinomycetota > Actinomycetes > Mycobacteriales > SCTD01 > JAYSQK01. The sequence goes on from JAYTOZ010000218.1 coordinate 816, forward strand.
TGCGCATCGCCAACAGGCCCCCGATCACGGCGAGATAGCTCACGGCGTTGCCGAGGAAGACCCAGCCGGTGCCGACAGCATTGATCGCGAGGCCGGCGAGTGCCGGGCCGACGATGCGGGCCGAGTTGAAGGTGGCGCTGTTGAGGCTGACGGCGTTGGCCATGTCGTCGGTGCCCACGATCTCGCCGACGAAGGCCTGCCGGACGGGCGTGTCGACGACGCTCGCCAGCCCGAGCGCGAAGGCGAGGGCGTAGACGTGCCAGAGCCGCACCACACCCGCGAGGTCGAGAACGCCCAGCAGCAGTGCCAACAGACCCATCGCCACCTGGGCGCCGATGAGCATCCGGCGCTTGTCGTAGCGGTCGGCCAGCACCCCGCCGTACAAGCCGAACAGCAGCACGGGCAGGAACTGCAGCCCGGTGGTGACGCCGAGCGCGAGGCCGGGGTTGGGCGCGATCGACAGGACGAGCCAGTCCTGCGCGATGCGTTGCGCCCAGGTACCCGACAGCGAGACGACCTGGCCGCCCGCGAACAGTCGGTAGTTGCGGACACGCAGGGACCGAAACGTGCTCGAGCTCATGCGCCGGCCAGCCGTTCGAGCACCACGGCGGCGCGTCGCAGGACCGCGACGTCCTCGGGGTCGAGCTCCCGCAGCCGGCGGGCGAGCCAGGCGTCGCGGCGACGCCGCTCGGCCCGCAGCAGGTTCTTGCCGTCGACACTTGGTGCGAGCAGCACCTGCCGGCCATCGCTGGGGTGGTCGGTGCGAGTCACCAGACCGGCCGCCCCGAGGGCGGCGACGATCCTGGTCATCGACGGCGGCTGGACCCGCTCGTGCGTGGCCAACTCGCCTGGGGTGAGCGGGCCGTGCCGGTCGAGCGTGGCCAAGGCAGCGAGCTGGGTGATCGAGACCGAGGTGTTGACCCGCTCCGCACGCAAACGACGGGCCAGCCGCATCACCGACATGCGCAACTCGCTGGCCAGGGCGGTGTCGGCGACGGTGGGCATGTCCTTAGCTTAGGTCATTGCCCTTGCTCACGACTTTCGGGGGCTCCTCAGGCAAGTGCTCGCTGGATCGGGTCTATTGCGAAGTAGACGGCGAACAGCAGCGCAATCACCCACAGCAGCAGCCCAGGCGCTCCGACGCGCCCCTTGGCCGCCTTGATGACGACGTAGCTGATGAAGCCCGCCCCGATGCCGTTGGTGATCGAGTAAGTGAATGGCATCAGGATGATTGTGAGGAAGGCCGGGATGGCGATCTCCCAGTCGTCCCACGGGATGTCCTTGACCTGCGTCAGCAGCAGGAAACCGACGACGACCAAGGC
>JAYTOZ010000219.1:0-7315 GCA_043747515.1 Frankiales bacterium
GCGCCACGGCGACGGCGTCCTGGTGGCGACGGTGCAGGCCGATGCGTTCTGCCGGTCGATGGTGCGTTCCCTGGTCGGGGCACTGCTCGCCGTCGGTGACGGCCGCCGGCCGGTCCAGTGGCCTGCCTCGCTGCTGGCCCTGCGCACCCGGGCCGAGCACCTCGACGTCGCTCCGGCGCGAGGCCTCGTGCTGGAGCACATTGCATACCCCGCAGCGGATCAACTGGCCGCACGGCAGCTGATCACCCGGGCCACCCGCGAGTAGGCCGGGCTCGCTCGCCGCCCCCGCCCACCCCCTCGTCCCCATGATCCACGGAAGCTGGGGCACCGGGATGATCTTCGCGGACGTTCCCGAGCTCCGTGGATCACCGGGGAGGCGGGAGACGGGCGCCCGCGGGAGCTTGCTGGGGGCGGCTGCCCGGCCGCCACGACCACAACAGCAGGCAAGCCGAGTCCGGCCAGGGTCAGCCCATGCTCGGCAGGCAACGACGACGGGCCGGACGGCTCGGCCTTGCTGCTGCTGTCGTCGTCGTCGGGCCGTGCCCGGCCCGGGCAGGTACACGGATCGCGGCCCCCGACGGGCGTACCGGGAGGATGGCCGGATGGGATACGTGGACGTGCAGCGCCTGGGCTACGTCCTGCCGGACGGGCGGGTGCTGTTCGACGACGTGAGCTTCCGGGTGGGTGACGGGACGAAGACGGCGCTGGTCGGGGCCAACGGCACCGGCAAGACGACCCTGCTGCGGGTGATCGCCGGGGACGCCATGCCGAGCAGCGGCGGGGTGGCGCAGGCCGGTGGGCTCGGCGTCATGCGGCAGTTCATCGGTTCGATCCGCGACGACAGCGAAGTACACCGGCTGCTGCTGGAGCTGTCTGCTCCCCAGTTGCGCGGTGCGGGCACGGCGCTCGAGGCCGCCGAGCTCGCAATGATGGAGCGCGACGACGAGCAGACCCAGCTGCGCTACGCGCACGCCCTGGTCGACTGGGGCGATGCGGGTGGCTACGACGCCGAGGTGCTGTGGGACGTCTGCACGACCTCGGCCCTGGGGGTTGCCTACGACGCCTGCCGATACCGCCGACTGTCGACATTGTCCGGCGGCGAGCAGAAGCGCCTGGCGCTCGAGGCACTGTTGCGCGGGCCGGCCGAGGTGCTGCTGTTGGACGAGCCCGACAACTATCTCGACGTCCCCGGCAAGCGCTGGCTCGAGGCGGCGCTGGCCGAGTCACCCAAGACGGTCCTGTTCGTCAGCCACGACCGGGAGCTGCTGCGCCGCACCGCGACCCGGGTCGTGACGATCGAGGCGCACGGCGCCTGGGTGCACGGAGGTGGCTTCGAGGCGTACGCCGAGGCACGCCAGGCCCGCCGGGACCGGCTCGCCGAGCTGCACAAACGCTGGGACGAGGAGCGTGAGCGGCTGCGCCGGCTGGTGATCACGTTGCGGGAGCAGGCAAAGATCAGCCCCGACATGGCCAGCCGCTACCACGCCATGCAGACGCGGTTCGCCACCTTCGAGGCCGCGGGCCCCCCGCCGGAGCAGGTCACGGACCAGAAAGTCACCATGCGGCTACGGGGCGGCCGGACCGGCGTACGCGCGCTGACCTGCGCCGCGCTGGAGCTGACCGGTCTGATGCAGCCATTCGACCTCGAGGTCTTCTACGGCGAGCGGGTGGCTGTGCTCGGCAGCAACGGCAGCGGCAAGTCGCATTTCCTGCGACTGGTCGCCGGCCAGGACGTCCGGCACACCGGGGCGGTCCGGCTCGGCGCCCGCGTGGTCGCCGGCTGGTTCGCGCAGACCCACGACCAGCCCTCGTTGGCCGGCCGGACCCTCGTCGAGGTGCTGCACCGCGGCGGTGACGACGACGACCGCCGGGGGCTGGAGCGTGGGCAGGCGATCGGTGCGCTGCGCAGGTATGAGCTGCACGAGGCGGCCGACCAACGGTTCGACGCGCTGTCCGGCGGCCAGCAGGCGCGCTTCCAGGTGCTGCTGCTCGAGCTCGGTGGCGCGACCCTGCTGCTGCTGGACGAGCCCACCGACAACCTGGACCTGGCCTCCGCCGAGGCGCTCGAGGAGGGGCTCGAAACCTTCGACGGCACCGTCCTCGCGGTCACCCACGACCGGTGGTTCGCCCGCGGCTTCGACCGGTTCCTCGTCTTCGGCGGCGACGGGCGGGTCTATGAGTCGGCCGAACCGGTCTGGGAGGAGGGTCGCGTGCAGCGCGCGCGGGGCTGACGCCGGGTCGTACCCGCTGCCGGCGATCATCAGGTGATTGCTGCGGGACGAGCGGGCGTGTCGCGCACCCGATGACGTGATGATCACCGGTGGGGGCCCGGCTTTGCCCGCTGGGGTGCGCGTCGGCTATCGTGGCGGGCTGTTGCGCGGCGCTGGAACTCAACGTGCGCCCTGCGCCACCTGACAAGCCAAGGGAAGAGCGGTTTCGTGCGCACGTACAACCCCAAGCCCGCTGACATCACGCGCCAGTGGCACGTGATCGACGCGAACGATGTCGTGCTCGGCCGACTTGCCAGCCAGTCGGCGAAGTTGCTGCGCGGCAAGCACAAGCCCTACTACGCGCCGCACATCGACACCGGTGACTTCGTCGTCATCATCAACGCGGCAAAGGTGGTCATGACGGGCAACAAGGCCGCCCAGTCCACCGTCTACAACCACTCCGGCTACCCGGGCGGGCTACGCAAGACGTCCTACGCCCAGGTGCTGGCGACCAGGCCGGAGCGCATCGTCGAGAAGGCGATCAAGGGCATGATCCCGCACAACACCCTCGGTCGGCAGATGCTGTCGAAGCTGAAGATCTACGCCGGTCCGACCCACCCCCACCAGGCGCAGAGCCCGGTTCCCTACGAGCTCACCCAGGTTGCCCAGTGACATCCGCGTTGACCAGCCAAGATCTCGTCCAGACCGTCGGCCGCCGCAAGGAGGCCATCGTCCGGGTTCGCCTAATTCCCGGCACCGGCCAGTACACGCTGAACGGCCGCACGCTGGGGAACTACTTCCCGAACAAGGTGCACCAGCAGGCCATCAACGAGCCGTTTGTCACCCTTGAGAAGGCTGAGCAGTACGACGTGATCGCGCGCCTGCACGGCGGCGGGATCAGCGGCCAGGCCGGCGCGCTGCGCTTGGGCATTGCCCGCGCGCTGATCGAGATCGAGCCCGACGACCGCCCGGCCCTGAAGAAAGAGGGCTTCCTGACCCGCGACTCGCGGATCAAGGAGCGCAAGAAGTACGGCCTCAAGAAGGCCCGCAAGGCGCCGCAGTACTCCAAGCGCTAGGCAGCGCCCACCGTCGAGGCGGTCCCCGCGCCGGGGGCCGCCTCGTGGCATGTCCAGGGTCCCGTACGCCGGGACCGTCGTACGGGTGAGGGAGTGGCATGGGCCGGCTGTTCGGCACCGACGGGGTCCGCGGGCTCGCGGGCGGTGAGGTCCTCACCGCCGAGTTGACCCTGCGGCTGGCTGCCGCGGCCGCGCTGGTCCTGCTCGCCGAGCCGCTGGGGCGCGGCGATCGGCCGGTGGTGGTGATCGGGCGGGACACCCGGCCGTCCGGTCCGATGCTGGAGGCGGCGGCGTTCGCCGGGTTCGCCTCGGTGGGCTGCGACGTGGCGCGGCTGGGGGTCGTCCCGACGCCCGCGGTGGCGTACGAGGTCGAGCACGCCGCGGCGCTGGGGCTGATGGTCAGCGCGTCGCACAACCCGGCGCCCGACAACGGCCTGAAGTTGTTCGGCATCGGCGGCGGCAAGCTCGCCGACGCCGATGAGGACGCGATCGAGGCGCGGCTGGCCGGCGACCTGCCGCGGGTGAGCGGCGCTGCTGTCGGGGTCGACCTGCGGCTGGACTCGAACCACCTCGGGTACGCCGAGCACCTGCTTGCGACGGTCGGCAACCTCACCGGCCTGCGGGTCGTCGTGGACGGCGCCCAGGGTGCGGCGTCGACGGTCGCGCCGGAGGTCTACCGGCGGGCCGGGGCCGAGGTCGTGGCGCTGCACTGCGACGGCGACGGCCGGCACATCAACGACGGCTGCGGCGCCACCCATCCGGGTTCCCTGGCCGCGGCCGTCGTCGAGCATGGGGCCGACCTCGGGATCGCGCACGACGGTGACGCCGACCGCTGCATCGTCGTCGACGCCACCGGGACCGTCCTGTCCGGCGATCAGGTGCTCGGGTTGCTGGCCCTGGCCCGCAAGCAGGCCGGCCTGCCCGGCAGCGACGTCCTGGTCGCCACCGTCATGAGCAACCTGGGGCTGCTGCAGGCGATGCGGGCCGCCGGCATCGAGGTGCTGCAGACCGCGGTCGGCGACCGGTATGTGCTGGCCGCGATGTTGGCCGGCGGGCACCGACTCGGCGGGGAGCAGAGTGGCCACGTCGTGTTCCGCGACTACGCAACGACCGGCGACGGGCTGCTCACGGCCCTGCAGGTGATGGATCGGGTCGTCCGTACCGGCCGGTCGCTCGCCGAGCTCGCCGAAGGCATCACGCTGCTCCCGCAGGTCCTCGTCAACGTCGGCGCCGACCGCAGCCGGGCGAACGACGACGACGTGCTGGCCGCGGTCGCAGCCGAGCGGGCCGCGCTCGCCGGCGGGGGTCGGGTGCTGCTGCGCCCCTCGGGCACCGAGGCGTTGGTCCGGGTGATGGTCGAGGCGCCGACCGCCGCGCTGGCCGATCAGGTCGCCGCGCGGCTCGCCGCCGTCGTCGCCGGTTGACCAGGACCCGCTGACCAGGACCGGCTGAGCAGGACCGTCCGACCCCGCCCGTAGGTTCGTCGGCATGAGGAACCTGACCCGCGACGAGGCGCGCACCCGCGCCGGGCTGCTGCGTGTCGCGTCGTACGACGTGGAGCTGGACCTGACCCGCGGCGCCGAGCGATTCGGCAGCACGACGGTGGTGCGGTTCAGCTGCGCGGAGCCGGGGGCCACGACGTTCCTCGAGCTGGATGCGCCGGAGCTGCTGGAGGCGACGCTCAACGGCGCGCCGGTCACCATCGCCGGCAACCGCATCACGCTGGCCGGCCTGCAGGCCGACAACGAGGTGCGGGTGGTCGCGAGCTGCGCCTACACCAACACCGGTGAAGGGCTGCATCGGTTCGTCGACCCGGCGGACGGCGCGAGTTATCTCTACCTGCAGGCGTTCATGGACGACGCGCAGCGCTGTTTCGCCTGCTTCGACCAGCCCGACCTCAAAGCCGTCATGCGCCTGACGGTGCTCGCCCCCGACGGCTGGCAGGTGCTGAGCAACCTGCGCGGCCAGCAGGACGGGTCGCGCTGGACGTTTGCCGAGACGCCGCGGCTGTCGACCTACCACCTCGCCCTCGCCGCGGGCGCGTGGGTCGGCGAGCAGGTGTGGCACGAGGGGGTGCAGCTCGGCGTCTGGTGCCGCCGCTCGCTGCTGCCGCACCTGGAGGCCGAGGAGTTGTTCGACATCACCCGGCGGTCGCTGGCCTTCCAGCAGGAGCTGTTCGGCTCGGCGTACATGTTCGGCGACACCTATGACCAGGTCTTCTGCCCCGAGTTCAACGCCGGGGCGATGGAGAACCCTGGGATGGTCACCTACAGCGACGAGCAGTTCCTGTTTCCGTCGCGGGTCACCGAGGGAGCCCGGCGGCTGCGCGCGCAGGTCATCGCGCACGAGATGTCGCACATGTGGTTCGGCAATCTCGTCACGATGCAGTGGTGGGACGACATCTGGCTCAACGAGTCCTTCGCCGAGCTGATGGCCTTGCTCACCGTCGACGAGGCCACCGCGTACGACGGGGCATGGGCCGACTTCTGCCTCGGTCGCAAGGCCTGGGGCTACCGGGCGGACCAGCTGCCGACCACCCACCCGGTGACCGGGGAGGTCCCCGACAACCGCTCGGGCCTGCTCAATTTCGACGGGATCTCCTACGCCAAGGGCGCCTCGGCGCTGCGGCAGCTGATGGCCTCGGTTGGTCGACCGACCTTCTTCGACGGGGTGCGGGCCTACCTGCGGGCGCATGCGTGGGGGAACACGACCCTCGCCGACCTGCTGGCGGCGCTCGAGACGGCGAGCGGCCGCGAGTTGGCCGGTTGGTCCGAGCGCTGGCTGCGGACCTGCGGCGTGAGCACGTTGCGGGTGGCCGACGGTCCCACCGGGCCGCAGACGACGGTGCTGCAGACCTCGACCGTGCTGCGCGAGCACCGGATCGGGATCGGTCGCTACGACCGGAGCGACGACGCGCTGGTGCTGCGCTCCCGCGACGAGGTCGAGGTCGCGGGAGCGTCGACCCCGATCGGCGGCGAGCCGGCCGACCTGGTGCTGCCCAATGACGGTGACCTGAGCTTCGCCAAGCTTCGTTTCGACCCTCGCTCGCTCGCCACGGTCCTCGCGCATCTTGGTGAGCTGACCGACCCGCTTTCCCGGGCGTTGTGCTGGGGAGCGCTGTGGGATGCCACCCGCGACGCCGACCTGCCGCCCGCCGATCACATCGGCGCGGTGCTGCGTGGGGTAGCCGCCGAGACCGACCCGGCGCTGGTCGAGACGTTGCTGCAGCAGGCGACCCGCGCCGCAAGGTTGTTCGCCGTGGACGGGCGCGAGCTGCTCAGCCAGATCGAGCAAGCCTGCTGGGCAGCGGCCAACGCCTTGGCTCCGGGCAGCGACCTGCAGCTGACCCGGCTGCGGGCATCGGTCGAGGCGAGCGTCGACGTGGTGCGGCTCGAGGGGTTGCTCACGGGCACGGTCCCGCGGGGTGTCGACGTCGACACCGCGCTGCGCTGGTGGGTGCTGCGCCGGCTGGCGGTCCTCGGCCGGGTCGATCAGGTGCGACTCGCCGACGAGCTCACCCGCGACCCGAGTGCGACTGGCCAGCACCACGCCGAATGGGCCCGGGCAGCCCGGCCCGATCCGGCCAGCAAGGCCGAGGTCTGGCAGGCCGTCACAGGTGGGATGTGCAGCAACGCGCAGGTCCGCGCGTTCGGCGGCGGGTTCTGGCAGCACGGCCAGGACGCGTTGTTGGAGCCGTATGTCGACCGTTACCTCGAGGCGGTGCCGGGTCTGTGGTCCGGGGACACGCCGCAGACCGCCCGGTTCGCCACGATGCTGCTCTACCCAGCGACACTCGTCCGGCAGGACGTGCTGGACCGCACCGATGTGTTGCTGAGCTCGCCCGGTCTGGCCGACGGGGCGCGCCGGGTGGTGCTCGAGCAACGCGACGACCTGGCCCGGGCGCTGCGCGCGCGGACCGCTGCGGTGGCCGGCGCGGGCTAACCTTGCGGCCATGTGCGGCATCGTGGGTTACATCGGGCACCAGGACGCCCTCGAGGTCGTCGTCGACGGCCTGCGGCGCCTGGAGTA
>JAYTOZ010000220.1:0-13203 GCA_043747515.1 Frankiales bacterium
CTTGTCGTGACCAGCAGCATCTACTGGGTGCTCTCGCGCGACCCGACCGGCTTCACCTGCATCCTGCTCTCGGGCGGGCTCGCCTTCATCGTCGGCTACTACCTGATGTTCACTGCTGGGCGCCTCGAGGCCCGCCCGGAGGACCGCGCCGACGCCGAGATCAGCGAGGGTTCCGGCGAGGTCGGCTTTTTCTCACCACATTCCTACTGGCCGATCGTTACCGCTGCCGCCTTCACCCTCACCACGCTGGGTCTGGTCTTCGGCCCTTTTCTCCTCTTGATCGGCTTCGTCGCAATCCTGATCTGCGCCAGCGGTTTCCTGTTCGAGTATTACGTCGGTATCAACCGCAGTCAGGGCCAGACGTTGTCGGGGTTGGACGCCGGTGGTCTCAGCGCCACGAGCACCCGCAAGTTCCTGGGCGAATAGCCGGGGTCATCGGACGGCCGACTCACTCTGGCGAGTCAGCTGTCGCTCAGCATCGTCACCGCTGTTGCCTTGAGCTGGTGGCGAAGCGCGTTGGGTTCTCTCCTGACTCTGGCCTTTGGTAGGCCCGAGGCCCGAGACGGGAGACGACCTGCATAGTTGTTCGGCTCGGGTTCAGCGGACAGGCTGCAAGACGGCCGCCAGGTTGACGATCGCGATCCTGTTGCTCGGCGCAGCGCAGCTGGCAGGTGCGACCGCCTCCCTTGCCGCTGTCAGGGACCTGCCGGCTACCCCGGCCTGGTCAGCTTCGCCACGAGCTGTCTTCGTCGGAGCTGGCCGTCAGCAAGATCGTGGCCGCCCCAACGGCGGCACCACCGAACCCGGCGACCTGCTCGAATACTTGATTTCGGTGCAGAACAACGGGCTCGACGACGCGGTCATCTCCCAGCTCGTGGACGCGGTACAGACCGGTTTCGACGTACGTTCCGGGTTCGCTCAAGATCGACGGGGTCAGCAGGACGGACGCGACTGGCGACGACACCGGTTCGTTCGTCCGGGATGCCAACCAGGGCGAGGTCATCGCCAAGATCGGCGCGGGCGCGACGACCGGTGGCACCATCCCGGCTGATGCCGGGGTCACCGTGCCCATGGTGGTCTTCCGGGCGTGGGTGGGGGTGGTGGCCGGTGCTCAGCAACTCACCAGCGCCGTGACATCACCTACGACGGCAAGACCTCGGGGGCTGCGTCCTCGGCGGCCAGCAGCGCCGTCGTCAGCGCGGTGACCTCGCCGCGGTCGGACCTGCCGATCACGGTGAGGGCAGACCGGGCCGCCGTTCCACCAGTGCGCCGGCACCATGAGCACCGCCACGCTGACCGCTGTCAACGACGGCCCGCGCGACGACGCCGCGGTGACGATCACCTACGTCCTGCTGGCGGGGACGACGAGCATCACCCCCACCGCCTCGGCGGGCACCTGCTCGCTGTTGGGCATCACGCAGACCCGCGCCGTTGGTGCGATGACGGTCGCAACGACCACGCGGCGAGACATCCCTCTTGCCTGCTGTTGTGGTCATGCTTCACCGCACCGAGGAGTCCCCGCAGGTCCGCGCGGTGATGGGTCGGGCGGGGCGTCCGGACGGTTGGATCGTCAAGATCGCCGCGCTGCGGGCTGACGCCCCACCGGCCGGCCCCGACGCGGTTTCCCGTCTTGGGATGTCCGGGCTCTTCGACCCCCGTCCATCACGACGTGAGTCGGTACGGGTCGGTGCACACCCTTACCGGGTGTGCGGGTCCCAGCCCACGCATCGGCCAGCTCCGGTGGCCGGATTCGACGATGCCCCACCCACGAGCAGGGCGGGGCATCGTCGAGGTGGAGTTAGTCGATCGCGCTGGCACCGCTGCTCTGCTCGAGCTCGGGCAAACCGGCCGGGGACTCGGGCACGACCGGTCCAACCGGCCGCGCCCGGAAGAAGCCGCGGGTGCGTTGCGCCGCCGGAAGACCGGCTGGCGTAGCCCCGTGACCGGCGGGCAACGCGTGCGCCTGTTCCGCTGAACCGCCTGGGATCAGCGCGGCGTACTGCGACGGCAGTGGCACGGTTTCCTCGATGAACTCGCCCGAGGGAAGCCGGCGAATGGTGCCCGACTCAATGCCGTGATGCAGCAGTTCCTCGTCGCTGTGCTGCAGCGACAGGCAGATCCGCTTGGTGATCAAGAACACGATCGGCGGCAGGACGATGATCAACGTCCTCAGTGTGTACGTGATCTGGTTGATGCTCACGTGGAAGATCGACGCGATGATGTCGTTGCCACCACCGATCATCAGCAGTACGTAGAACGACAGCGCGGCCACGCCAATGCCGGTGCGCACCGGCACGTCGCGCGGTCGGTCCAGCAGGTTGTGCGACGCCTTGTCGCCGGTGAACCGCGCCTCCAGGAACGGGTACGCCGCCAGCAGCGTAAACAGGATCCCCGGCAGGATCACCGTCGGGAACAGCACGTTGAACGGCAGCGTGTGGCCGAGGCCGCGGAATTCCCAGTTGGGCATCAGCCGGGTCGAGCCGTCCAGGAATCCGACGTACCAGTCAGGCTGCGAGCCTGCTGACACCTGCGAGGGGTTGTACGGCCCGTACAGCCAGATCGGGTTGATCTGGGCGAGCCCCCCGAGCGCGGCCATGACGGCGAAAACCAGAAAGAAGAAGCCACCGGCCTTCGCGGCGTACGCCGGGAAGATGCGTGATCCGACGACGTTGTGCTCGGTGCGGCCGGGACCCGCGAACTGGGTGTGCTTTTGATACCAGATCATCGCCAGGTGGAACGTGATCAGTCCGAGGATCGCCAACGGCACCAGGAGGATATGGATTGGGTAGAGCCGGTCGATGATCGCGGTGCCGGGGGCCTCGCCGCCGAAGACCAGGAACGCGACCCAGGTTCCTATCACCGGGATGGACAGGGCGATCGAGTAGGCGATCCGCAGGCCGGTGCCCGACAGCAGGTCGTCCGGCAGCGAGTAGCCGGCGAAGCCCTCCAGGATGCCCATGGTGAGTAGGCCGACCCCGATGATCCAGTTGATCTCGCGCGGCTTGCGGAAGGCACCGGTGAAAAACACCCGGCACAGGTGCACGACGATCGAGGCGAGGAACAGCAGCGCGGCCCAGTGGTGGATCTGCCGCATGATGAGGCCACCGCGGACGTCGAAGGAGATCTTCAACGTCGATTCGAAGGCCTGCGACATGGGCATACCGCGCAGCGGGATGTAACTCCCGTTGTAGAGGACCTCACGGGTGGAGGAGTCGTAGAACAGCGTCAGATAGGTGCCGGTCAGCATCAAGATGACGAACGAGTAGAGCGCGATCTCACCCAGCATGAACGACCAGTGGTCCGGAAAGACCTTGTTGAGCGTTTTCTTGACGTAGCCGCTCGCCCCGAGCCGCTCGTCTACCCACTTGGCGCCACCTTCGGCGCCCTTGGTCATCACGCTCATGGCTTGCGCTCCCAGAATGAAGGGCCGACGGGCTCGGAGTAGTCGCCCTGTGCGATGAAGTATCCGTCCGCATCGACGCTGATCGCCAGTTGAGGCAGTGGCCGGGCGGCTGGGCCGAACAATGGCTTGCCGATGCCCTGCATGTCGAAAGTCGACTGGTGGCAGGGGCAGAACAAATGGTGCGTCTGCTGCTCGTAGAGCTTGACCGGGCAGCCCAGGTGCGTACAGATGATCGAGTAGACGACATGGCCCTCGACCGACCAGTCCTGCCGGCCGGCCGGCTGGTGCAACTCGTCCGGACGCATCCGGATGATCAGGCTGGCGGAGTCGGCCTTGGTCTTGCCGTCGGGGACGTCTGGGAAAACGGTCTCGACCCCCCCAATCGCGACGTCGCCCTTCCGGACGGCCGTGCCGTCGGATCGGATGAGGCGTGAGCCCTTCTTCCAGCTGGTGTGCCGCAGTACGTCCTCCTTGTGCTGGAAGCGGCCGAGGCCGAACAGCAACGGGACGGGGAGCACCGCCAGCGAGCCGGCACCGAGCAGCAGGCTGTTGCGGAGCAGCTTGCGACGCGGCAGGCCGGTCTTGGCATAACCATCCTTGACGAACTCCGTCGCTTCGAGCAGGTCCTCGGGCGACGAGCCCTTCTCGTGCCGATCCTGGACAGCTTCCTCGTCAACCATCAGCGTCTTGGCCCACAGCACAGCGCCCGCGCCGATGCCGCCTAGGGCGAGCGCCATGAAGGCGCCGAGCAGCGGCGTGTAGTACTGGCTGCCCGACTGCACCGCGAACTTGTACGGTGCCGCGACGTAGGTGACGACGAAACCGATAACGCCAACGACCGACGACAGGAACAGCGCCGCGACCTTGCGCTCGGCTGATCGCGCCGCGCCCTCGTCGATGTCGGTCAGCCGGGGCTCACGGACGTGCTGGGGCGCCATCGCGGTCTGGTGGATCTGCGCCTCACCGTGACCGCTGTCGCGCAGCTCGGCGCGGCTGTCGGTCTGCTCGAAATCGGTTGAGCTGATCTCGGACACCCGGCTATCACCTGGCCCACTCTGCTCACCGTGACCGGCCGGGGCCTTGAGCCGGTCCCGGACCGAACTGGCCGCCTCGTGCGACGTCTGCCCGCCACGGGGCTCGTTGGTGGGGGTCTGACCGCCGCTGGCGGTCGGAATGTCGCTCATGCACGGGCCCCGATCCAGAGGGTGACGACAACGAGGACGCCGATGCCGACGAGGAAGATGACCAGACCCTCGGGGACGGGCCCGAAATGGCCGAGCGCGGCGCCACCGGGGTCGGCGGCGTGCGTGACGTAGCGGACGTAGCGGACGACCGACTTCTTTTCGGCCACGCTGAGCTGACCGTCGGAGAACCGCGGCATGCTCTCCGGGCCGGACGCCATCGCCCCCCAGATGACCTCGGGGCTGGCTTTTTTGAGGGACGGGGCGTACTTGCCGTAGGTGAGTGCCCCGCCTGCACCGGCGAAGTTATGGCAACTCGCGCAGTTGGTGCGGAACAGCTCGCCGCCCTTGGCCAGATCGCCGTCGGTGAGGTTGCCGGCTGGGATCTGCGGCCCGCCGCCGACCGACTGGATGTAGGCGCCCAGCTGGTCGATTTGGCCCCGGTCGTACTTCACCTTCTTGCGGGCGGCCTGCGCGCCGCCGTTGGCAAGCGGCATCCGACCGCTACCGACCTGGTAGACGACCGACGCTGAGCCGACGCCGATCAGACTCGGCCCGCCGGCGCCGCCTTGGTTGTTCAGACCGTGGCAGGTCGAGCAGCCCTGCAGATACAGGTTGCGGCCGTCCTTGACCGCCAGCGACTGCGGCTGGCCGGCGGTGTCGGCCCGGCCCTTGGGCGCCGCGAAGGCCGTGTAGAGACCAGCGATCAGGACGAGGGCGAGCAGCAGGACGCCGGAGTTGCTGATGCGCGAACGCACCGTGCTGGGGGAGATCACCGTTGCGTCCCTTAGTGGATGAGGTAGATGGTCGCGTAGAGGCCGACCCAGACCACGTCGACGAAGTGCCAGTAGTAGGACACGACGATCGCGCTGGTGGCCTTGTCGGGAGTGAAGCGGCCGACGGTGGACCGCAGCAGGACCACCACGAACGCGAACAACCCACCGATGACGTGCAGGCCGTGGAAGCCAGTGGTGAGGTAGAACACCGAGCCATAGCCGTGCGAGTGGATCGTCATGCCTTCGGCGTACTGATTGCGGTACTCGTTCGCCTGACCCAGCACAAAGGTTGTACCCATCAGCAGGGTGATGAAGAACCACCGGCGCATGCCGTAGACGTCACCCTCCTCGGCCTTGAACACACCGAGTTGACAGGTGAACGACGAGGCGATCAGGACCGTCGTGAAGATCGCGGAGTAGCCGACCGCCAGGTGCACGCCCGGTGGCGGCCAGTTGGCGGCCCCCTGGACCGAACGGATCGTGAAGTACATCGCGAACAGCCCCGCGAAGAACATCAACTCACTTGACAGCCAGACGATGGTCCCGATCGAGACCATGTTCGGCCGCGTCAGGGATCCGTGCGCCGGCACCTTTTCCAGCACGGATGCAGAAGCCACAGTCACATCTTGGCAGGGGTTGGCCGCAGCCACCACGCGGGGCCCCTCACCGCGCCGGGCGTGCTTGCCCGCCGTACGCTCAAGGGGTGACCGGCGCCGCAACGATGCTTTTGGCAGGCCCGGGCGGGTTGCCGTCCTTCGGACCTGCCGCGCTGATCACCCAGGCCGGCTTCCCCCTCGTCCCGACGTTCGGCATCGTCGTCCCGGGGGCGCTATACCTGATTGGCGTACGCCGGCTGACAGCGCGCGGGGACAGCTGGCCGGCCGGCCGAACCGTCGCCTTCGTCCTTGGCGGGCTCGGCATCATCTCGGTCGCCTTGCTGTCTGGGCTCGCGGCCTACGAAGGGACGCTGTTCGGCGCCCACATGGTCCAGCACATGTTGCTGTCGATGGTCGCGACGGTGTTCCTCGCCCTCGGCGCGCCCGTCACCCTTGCCCTGAGGACCCTGCCGCATCGACCGCGGGCGCTGCTGCTGGCACTCCTGCACTCCCGGTTCGCCCGGCTCGTCACGTTCCCGGCGATCCCCTGGGTGCTGTTCGTCGGCAGTCCGTTCGCGCTGTATTTCTCCGGCTGGTACCCCGCGACGCTGGACTCACCGCTGCTGCACGACCTGCTGCACCTGCACTTCGTCGTCGTCGGTTCGCTGTTTTTTTGGCCGTTGCTCGGCATCGACCCGATTCCGGGGCGGGTGGGTCATCCCTTCCGGATGCTGATGCTCGTCGTCGCCCTGCCGTTCCACGCGTTCCTCGGCATCGCGATCATGAGCGTGCCGCAGGACGGGTCCGGGCTCATCGCCGGGCCGCACTACCTCGCGCTCGTTGGCCGGGCCGAGGCCGTGTTCCAGCAGCAGGTCGGCGGCGGGCTGCTCTGGGCGTCCGGTGACCTCGTCGGGTTGCTCTTCCTCATCGTGGTGCTCGCCCAATGGATGCGGGCCAGCGAGCGTGAGGCCGCCCGCGAGGACCGGCGGCTGGACCGGCTCGATTCGCTGACGCACGCTCGGTGAGCCTGTTCGGCCGCTTCCGCAAGGCCCAGCCGACGCTTCTGTCGTACGACGATGACGGGGTGCTGCCGGTGCTCGTGATGGCCCCGGATGCGGCCCGCGCGGACTCCGCGGTGCTGGCCGAAGCGGTGGCGCGGGGCGTGGACCTGGAGCAGCGGCTGCTCGTCCGGCACCATCTGGTGCTGCCCGGCGACGCGGTGGAGCCGGCCCGTGCGTTGCTCGGTCAGGACGGCTACCAGCTGACGGTCGCCAGTGACGGGCAGGTGCGCGCCTGGCGCACCCAGGTGCTGACCGCGATGGGCGCGGCGCAGGAACGCTCCCGGATGGCGGGCCTGGCCCAACGCCTCGGCGGCGACGTCCTGGGCTGGGACGCCTGTGGGCCGTCCGGGACCCGGCCTGCGGGCTAGGCTCCCCGGTCATGAGCGACTCCGCCGCCCGCACACACCGGGTGGTCCTCTACAGCGACGACCCGGCGGTCCGCGACAGCGTCCGGGTCGCCGTCGGGCGGCGGCCGACCGGCGACCTCGGCCGGCTCGAGTGGGTCGAATGTACGACCGGCGCGCAGGTGCTCAAAGCGGTCGACGCCGGTGGAGTGGACCTCGTGGTGCTCGACGGCGAGGCCTGGCCGACCGGTGGGCTCGGGCTCGCCAAGCAGCTCAAGGACGAGCTGAAAGACTGCCCACCCACGCTGGTGCTCGTGGCCCGCCGCGACGACGCATGGCTCGGCAGGTGGTCCCTCGCTGACGCGGTGCTGCCCCAGCCGATCGACGCGCCCGACCTGACAGCGGCCGTCGTGGCGCTGCTGCGCCAGCGTGTCGGCGGGCTGCCGGTCCGCCGCGCCGTCGGCTGAGCGGGTGGCCCCGACCTGGCCGGCGCTGCTCAGCACCCTGCTGGCAGGCGCGTCGCTCGACGCCGCCGACACAGCCTGGGCGATGCGCGAGGTGATGCGGGGGGACGCCTCCCCGGCGCAGGTCGCCGCGTTCGTCATCGCCCTGCGGGCGAAGGGTGAGACGGCCCAGGAGGTTGCCGGCCTGGTTGAGGTCATGCTTGAGCAGGCCCGACCGGTTCAGGTTGCCGGCCGGGTCGTCGACACCTGTGGCACCGGTGGCGACCGCTCCAACACGGTCAACATCTCGACGATGGCTGCGCTGGTCGTCGCAGGGACCGGTACGCCGGTCTGCAAGCACGGCAACCGAGCGGCCTCCTCCGCCTGCGGTTCCGCCGACCTGCTCGAGGCCCTCGGCGTGGTCGTCGACCTGCCGCCGGCTGCGATCGGGCCGTGCGTCGCGCAGGCGGGCATCGCCTTCTGTTTCGCGCCGGTGTTCCATCCCGGGATGCGACACGCCGCGGTACCCCGCCGCGAGCTGGGGATCCCGACGGTGTTCAACGTGCTGGGCCCGCTCACCAACCCGGCCCGCCCGGCTGCCCAGGCCGTCGGGGTGTCCGACGCGCGCCTCGCCCCGGTGATGGCCGGGGTGCTCGCTGCCCGGGGCGTCGACGCGCTGGTGTTCCGCGGCGACGACGGGCTCGACGAGCTCACCACCACCGGACCTTCCACGGTGTGGGCGGTGAGCGCCGGCGAGGTGGTCCGATCCTCGTTCGACCCGGGCTCGATCGGGTTGCCGGCCGCCTCATTGGCGGACCTGCGCGGGGCCGACGCCGGCCACAACGCCGGGGTCGCCCGCGCCCTGCTCGGCGGCGCGCGCGGCCCGGTCCGCGACGCCGTCCTGCTCAACGCCGCAGCCGCCCTTGCGGCGTACGACGGGACAGTGGCGCCGCTCGTGGAGCGGCTTGCCGACGGGCTCGTGCGTGGCGCCGCGGCCCTCGACAGCGGCGCGGCTGCGGCGGCGCTGGATCGCTGGGTCGAGGTCAGCCAGCGGCTCCGGCCGTAGCAACTCCGGCGCTCAGGGCAGCGCCGGCCGGCCGTGCGGGGCCGTCCAGTCGGTGCGCGGGCCCTTCGGGATGATCCCGGTGGGGTTGAGCTGCCCGTGGGTGCCGTAATAGTGCGCCTTGATCTGGCCCAGGTCGGTGGTGTCGCCGAAGCCCGGCAGCTGCCACAGGTCACGGGCGTAGGCCCACAGTGCGTCGTACTCGATGAGCTTGTGACGGTTGCACTTGAAGTGGCCGTGGTAGACGGCGTCGAAGCGGGCCAGCGTCGTGAAGAGCCGGACATCGGCCTCGGTGAGCTGGCCCCCGACGAGCCAGCGCTGGCCGCGCAGCAGGTGCTCGAGCTCGTCGAGGCGGGCGAACAGCGCGTCGTACGCCCGCTCGTAGGCGTCCTGGCTGGTCGCGAAGCCGGCCTTGTAAACGCCGTTGTTGACCGCATGGAAGTTGGCCTCGGCGACTTCGTCGATCTCTGCCCGCAAGCGCTCGGGATAGAGGTCGGGGGCGCCCGCGCGGTGGTGCGCCGACCACGAGATCGACAGGTCGAGGGTGAGCTGCGGGTAGTCGTTGGTCACGATGCGGCGATCGACCGTGTCGTAGACGAACGGCACGGTCGCCCGGCCTTCGAAGGCCGGGTCGCTCGCGCGATAGAGATCCATGACGAACTCGGCGCCGGTCACCGGGTCGCGGCCGCCCTCGTCCAGGGTGAAGCGCCAGCCGCGGGCGTCGCGCAGCGGGTCGACGACTCGCAGTGCGATCGCGTCCTCGAGGCCGAGCAGTCGTCGGACGATCACCGATCGGTGCGCCCACGGGCAGGCCAGGCTGACGTAGAGGACGTAGCGGCCTGCCTCGGGACGGTCGAGCCGGCGGGTGAAGTGGTTGGGTTGCCGGACGAAGTCACCCCGCTGGCCGGTCTCGGTGGCGAACTGGGCGGTCAAGGTTTGGTGCCCAGCGAGAAGGTCGATTCGAGGTCGTGCCGGCTGTAGGCGCGGAAGGCGATCAGCGTCTGGGTCGCGAGCACGCCCGGCACCTTGTTGAGCCGGCCGGCAATCACCTCGGCGAGCTCGTCGTGCTGGCGGACCCGGACGATGGCCACCAGGTCGACGTCACCGGCGACGGAGTAGACCTCGCTGACACCGTCGAGCGCCGCGATCGCCTCGGCGACCTCACCGATCCGGTCGACTGCGGCGTTGATGTTGACGATCGCGGTGATCATCTGGGCCCGGCCGTCGTTGCGTCGGTTGCGTGGGGCGGTTCGAGCTGGACGTGGGGCTGCAGGTCGATGGGCATGCGCGCTCCTCGCGGGTCGGGGTGGCTTCGAACCTAATGGGCGGTGGCGCGGACCGGCTGGGCGACGGGGCGCAGGCCGCGTCGGTCGTCGAACGGACGGACCTGCTCGCGGGCCTGCTCCAGAACGCCGAGCCAGGGCCGGTGCCGGCCGGCCCCCCGGGCGGGGGAGGCGAAGGTGCCGTCCAGCCGGACCAGCCTGGTGCCAGGCAGCTCGAGCCAGCGAAGCACGCATTCGACCTCCTCGGCGTGCGCCGCCGGGAGCGGACCGGGGCCGGGCAGAATCGTCTCGGCGGTCGCGACCAGGGCGTCGACGTAGGGCCCCGGCTGGGCCCCGCGGGGGACCACGCCGGCGGCGACGAGCCGGCCGCGGCGGACCACCGACACCTCCCAGCCGAGCTCATCGGTGGGCCGGGCCGCAACCAGTTGCGTCACGCTGGTCAGCGCCTGCAGGCGCTGGACCTTCGCGGTCGCCCGGACGAGCGCGGCGAGCCGGTCGCGCTGGGCGGCGGCGTCCTCGTAGCGCTCAGCGGTGCCGAGCGCCGCGATGCGGGTCCGCAGCACCTCCACCAGCGCCCCCGGATCGGCCAGGAACGCCGACCGGACGGCGAGCACATGCGCGGCGTACTGCTCGACGCTCTCCCGGCCGTCGCACGGCGCCCCGCAGCGCCCCAACTCGACCAGGACGCAGGCGGTTGACAGGGTGCGCACTGACAGCCGGCGGGTGCACTGGCGCAGCGGCACCGCCTCGTGGACGGCGGCGACCGCAAGCTCGGCCAGCCGGGTGCTGCCGAACGGACCGAGGTAGACCGCGCCGTCGTCGAGCACCTTGCGGACCATCGACAGGCGCGGGAACGCCTCGGTCGTGAGTTTGACCCAGCAGGCCCGCTCGGGGAACTTCGAGCGCCGGTTGTAGCGCGGCCGGTGCTCGGCAATCAGCCGCAGCTCACGGACCTCTGCCTCGAGCGGGGTCGCGCAGACGACCGGGTCGACGCGGTCGGCGAGCCCGACCATCTCGGCCATCCGGGTGCGCTGCTCGCTGGCGGTGAAGTAGCTGCGGACCCGCGAGCGCAGGTTGGTGCTCTTGCCGACGTAGAGCACCCGGCCCTGGGCGTCCCGGAACAGGTAGACCCCCGGGGAGACCGGCAGCGCATCGGCGAGGTGGCGCTTCCTGCGCTGGGCCGGGCTCACCTGCGCCGAGAAGGTCCGCAGCTCCTCCAGGCTGTGCACGCCGAGCCCGCCGAGCCGGGCGATCAGGCCGTGCAGCACATCGACGGTGGCCCGGGCGTCGGCGAGGGCCCGATGGCACGGCTCGGTGCCGGTGCGGAACAACCGGGCCAGCGAGGACAGCTTGCAGTCCGGGGCCTCGTCGCGGGTCAGCACCCGGCGGGCCAGCCGGGCCGTGTCCACCGACGCCGGAGCCGGCCAGGTGAGGTCGAGCTGCTCGCAACCGGTCCGCAGAAACCCCAGGTCGAAGGGCGCATTGTGCGCGACCAGGACGCAGCCTTGGCTGAAGGCGAGGAAGTCCGGCAGGGCGGTTGCGAGCCGGGGCGCGCCCGCGACCATCGCGTCGGTGATGCCGGTGAGCACCGCGATGAACGGCGGGACGGCCACACACGGGTTGACGAGGGTCTGGAATTCGCCGAGCACCTCACCGCCGCGGACCTTCACCGCGCCGATCTCGGTGATCGCGCAGTCGCGATGTGACCCGCCGGTCGTCTCGAGGTCGACCACGACAAAGGTGGTCTCGCGCAGGGGTGTCCCCAACTCGTCGAAGCTTGCCTGCGTCATGGTTCGAACGTAGGTGCGACGTCCGACAACTTCCGGGCGGACGGCGTACGACGCGCCGCTGTCGGTGCCGCGCCATAGGGTCGTTGCATGGCGAAGCGGCTCGGTCGAAGGGGTGTGATCGCGCTCGCCGTGGGGCTGGTCGTGGTGCTGGCCGCGGGTGTTCTGGTCGTCGCGACCGGTGGCGGGGGTCCCGCGGTCCGCACCGAGGCGGCCACCGTCGAGCTGCCCGGCGGCCCGACCGACGCCCAGCCGGTGCGGATCGACACGACGCTCTACCTCCCGGCAAACGCCACCCGGGCCCACCCGGCGCCGGCGGTCATCGTCTCGCCCGGCTTCGGGCAGAGCAAGGACGGTGTCGCCGCCGATGCCCGCGACCTCGCCTCGCACGGCTATGTCGCGCTCGCCTGGAGCCTGCGCGGGTTCGGCCGCAGCACCGGCAAGATCGCCCTGGCCGCCCCCGATGCCGAGGTGGCCGATCTGCGTGCACTGCTCGACCGGCTGGCCCGCCGGCCCGAGGTGCTCCAGGACGCACCCGGTGACCCGCGGGTCGCGCTCGTCGGCGCGTCGTACGGGGGCGGCGTGAGCCTGCTCGGGGCGGCCTACGACCGGCGGGTCGACGTCACCGTGCCGGTGATCACCTGGAACTCGCTGCAGAGCGCCTTCCTGCCCGGCGGGGTGTTCAAGGCGCAGTACGCCTCGGTGTTCTTCGCCGCCGGGCCGGCCGGGGTCTGCGCTCGCTTCACCCAACGGGTGTGTGAGGCCTACCAGCGGCTGGCGCAGAACGTGCCGCCAACCGCCGGCGACCGGGCGGTGCTCGCCGCGTCAAGCCCGGCGGGGGTCGTTGCCCGGATCACCGCGCCGACGCTGCTGATCCAGGGTGAGGACGACACGCTGTTCCCGCTGCAGGAGTCGCTGGCCACCGCGACAGCGCTGCAGGCCCGGGGCGTGCCCGTGCACCTGGCCTGGCTCGAGGGCGGCCACGACAAGCCGTTCGGCGACAAGGGTGACACCCAGATCCGCGACCTGACCCGGACCTGGTTGAGCCGTTGGCTGCGGCGGGATGCCTCGGTCGACACTGGACCGGTCTTCCGCTGGCACCGCTCGACGGGCGGCGACGGCTCGGCCCGGGCCCTGCCTCCGACCGCCGGCGCCGGCCGGCTCGCGCTGCAGGGTGCGGCCCGGCAACCGGTGGCCAACCCGCCCGGCGGTCGGCCCGCCTCGATCAGCAGTGTCCCTGGCGTTGGCGCGCTCGGCGCCGCTGCC
>JAYTOZ010000221.1:0-2468 GCA_043747515.1 Frankiales bacterium
TCCATGTCGGTGAGGTCCGCAGCCAGCGGCGTCCCACCGATGTCGGCGGCGACGCGGGCAGCGGCCGCTGCGTTGAGGTCGACGACGAGCACCCGGGCCCCATCCGCCGCCAGCCGGGTCGCCACGGCCGCGCCGATGCCGCTCGCCGCGCCCGTCACCAATGCCGTCCTACCGTTCAGCGTCAAAGCTCCTCCTTGTTCGGCTGTTCTCGGGTTGGCTGTTCTCGGGTTGGCTGTTCTCGGTTGGCTGTCGGCGCTGGTCACGTCGGCGTGCCGCGCACCTTGCCACGTCGCGCACCCGTTGCCGCGTCCGGTGCGAGCATGCCGCCATGACTTCCCGCCCCGCCGCGGGCGGTGGCCGCTGGGTCAGCGTCCCGCCCGAGCGCCTCGCCCGCTGGCTGACCGGGTTCACCGACCGGCACGGCGCCACCGCCTCGTCGTACGCCGGGGCGATGGTGCGGCTCGTGGGCGGGGACGGGGCGGTGGCCGAGTGCGAGGTGCCGTTCGGGCCGCTGGTCGGCGACGACCTCGTCGGACACTGCCTGCGTGATCGCCGGGTGGGGGTGCTGCTGGCGCGGCTCGGCGGGCACGCGGCCGGCGTCTTCGAGGGCAGCGTGCTGATCAGCTCGAAGGTCGGCTCGCGGCAGGTCCACGGCCGGTCGGCGGCCGGCGGCTGGTCGCAGCAGCGGTTCGCTCGCCGGAGGGAGGGCCAGGTGTCGGTCGCCCTGACGGCAGCAGCCGACAACGCGGTCACGCACCTGTTGCCGCATCTGGCCACCCTCGAAGCCGTGGTGCTGGGCGGCGAGCGGACCGCGGTTGAAGCGGTGCTGGCGGACCGCCGGCTCGCCCCGCTGCGGCCGATGGTCACCGGCCGGCTGCTCGACGTCCCTGACCCGCGGCTGGTCGTCCTGCAGGCCACGCCGGCACTGTTCCGCTCCATCTGGATCCGCGTCGTCGACCCGCCCTGAGCCTGGCTGATTGCCAGCTCCCCGTTGCTGGGCATCGGGACCTCCGCTCGGCGAACCCAATGCCGGCGGCAACTCGGCAAGGCAACGACAACAGCAGGGAAGCGGGGCTCTGGAGGCGAGCACCCACGCTCAACAGGCCCGAAACGAGTCCCGAATGGCCCGCTTTGCTGCTGTTGTGGTCGCGACCCCGCGTCCTCGCCAGCGCCGCTGGGCACTGCTCCGCCGGGTCGGCCGTGCAGGTCAATCACCACCCCCACCGGCTCCCCCGTTGTGATCGACCAGCACACGAGTGATCCACGGAGGCCCGGGCACCGAGATGATCTTTGCGGACGTGCCCCGGCTTCCGTGGAGCACCGGGAGCCGGACGGCCAGGTCGATGGCTGAGTAGCCCGCCCCGGTGGCCAATGGCTCGGGCAACCCGACGAGAGGGGCTGCCGCAGAGCGCACCAGCCCGGCCGAGCAACGTGTGCTGGGGCGTCGAGCTGCTTAGCCGCTGGCTGCCGGCCGGGCCAGACTGCCGACCAGCGCCCCCGGCTCGCCCGCTCGTGCTGGATCACACCGGGAAACGCCAGGCGAGTCGCGGCCCGACCCAGCACGAGCCGGGCCGCCTGCGCGCCTGCCCGAGGCCCGGGCAGGGCGCCCGACTACCTGCCGATCGCGCCGAGCTTGCCGGCGATGCCACCCGCGGCCCGCAGCGCGACACCGGGCTCGAAGGAGCTGCCCGCGTCGTACCGCCCCTGCGACGCACGGGCCTGCTCGATCGCGCCGAGCAGCAACTCGGCGGCGGGCACCGTCGAGGGCCACAGGTAGAGCGACATCGACCCGGGGATGGTGTTGACCTCATTGACGTAGAGGACGTCGTCGACGAGCAGGAAGTCCAGCCGGGCGAGCCCGCGCAGGCCGGTGACCTCGACGACCGCCGCCGTCAACCGTTCGGCTTCGGCCGTGACCGAGTCCGGCACCTGCGCCGGCAGCTCCCGCGGCGCGGCCACGAGACCGTCTGCCTGCAGGTATTTCTGGGCGTAGGAGTAGATGCCCTCACCCACGGTCGGGGCGAGCGGCTTCTCCAGCAGCGAGTTCTGGAGCGACGGATGGGTGCGGAACGCCATGTTGAGGTCGACGGCCCCCTTGCTGTACGGCTCGAGCACGGCGCCGCCCCGCAACTGGAGTTGGGACCGACCCAGCGCGGCTGCCGTCTCGAAGTCCTCGACGATCTCGATCCCGATCGAGCTGCCGCCGAAGCGCGGCTTGACGATGTAGGGGCCGGCGAACCGCGGCGGCGTGGACGTCAGTGCCACCCGCGGCAGCGACGGGATGCCGGCCGACTGCAGGACCGCCCCGAAGGCGAGCTTGTCCATGCCGAGGGCGGCCAGCGGCGCCGGCCCACCGGTCAGCGGGATGCCCAGCAACTCGAACACGGCGTTCAGTCCGCCGTTCTCACCCGGGCCGCCGTGGCAGCAGTTCAGTGCTGCTGAGAGCTCGAGGGGTTTCGGGCCGCCGA
>JAYTOZ010000222.1:0-2695 GCA_043747515.1 Frankiales bacterium
CCCGGCGCGTCGCGGTTGGTTCCCGATGCGGGACGCAGGCGTCGATGCGGCACCATGCACCTGACGACGAAGGAAGGACCAGCGATGGCGCAGGAGGCCAGTGGCATCGCCCGGCGACGGGCGGCCGCCCGCGATGAAGCCAATCCGTCCTACCTGCAGCGGCGTGGCGAGATCGTCCAGGCAGCCGGCCGGGTGTTCAAGGCGAAAGGCCTTCAGGGAGCCAATCTCGGTGACATCGCCGCCGAGTCGGGGGCCGACCGCGCATCGCTCTATTACTACGTCGGCAACAAGGAGGAACTGTTCCACGAGGTGGTGCGTGGGGCGGTCGAGGACAATCTGACGGCCGCAAAGGCCATCCGGGACGGCGAGGGGACGGCGCCGGACAAACTCCGGCGCCTCATCCAGTCACTCATGGTGTCCTACGCCGAGCACTACCCGATCCTCTACGTCTTCATCCAGGAGAACCTCGCGCACGGACCTGACCGGCACGCCGCCTGGGCCAGGGACATGCGGCGCGTCAACAAGGAGTACGAGCAGATCGTCGTCGGGTTCGTGGCGACGGGCATGGCGGACGGCAGCATCCGCTCGGTCGGCGAGCCGTGGGTTGTCGCCTACGGGTTGATGGGCATGCTCGGCTGGACGAGCCGTTGGTTCAATCCGGAAACCTCGACCGCAACGGCGGAACAGATCGGTGCGGCTTTCGCCGACACGTTGCTGCTCGGGCTGCAGCAGCCCAAACGCCGGCGTCCCCCGACCTCCTGAGTTCGAGGCGTACCCGCGATCAGCGGCCCTGCCCGGATGCGTCGAGCAGGTCGTCCGCACCCGAGCGTCGCAGTTCGAACCCTTCGTAACCGTCGGCGACCACCTGCTCCAGGATGCGTCGGTAGCCGCGAACCCCGCCGACGTAGGGCATGAAGACCCGTGGTTTGCCCGGGATCTCGTCGCCGCTGTAGTAGAAGCGGGCCAGCGGGTACAGCGTCTCCTGGGCGCGCTCGTTGACGTGTTGCACCCAGCCGTGCTCGGCTTCGGTCGTGGCCTCGACCTCGGTCATGCCGATCGCCCGCACGTGGGTCAGCAGGTCCGCGATCCAGTCGACGTGCTGCTCGGTGGACAGCAGCACATTGCTGAGCAGGGAGGGGCTCCCCGGCCCGGCGATGATGAACATGTTGGGAAATCCCGCCACCATCAAGCCGAGATAGGTCGCCGGACCACCCGACCACTTCTCCCGCAGGGTGACCCCGTCGCACCCGACGATCTCGGGCCGTAGCAACGAGCCGGTGAGAGCGTCGAAACCGGTTGCGAACACGATGAGATCCAGCTCGTGGTGCTCCGCACCCGTGCGGATGCCCGTCGGGGTGATGGCTTCGATCGGATCGGCGCGAATATCGGCGAGGGTCACGTTGGCACGGTTGAACGTCTCGAAGTAGCCGCTGTCGACCGAAGGCCGTTTGGCCGCGAAGGGGAAATCCCTTGGCGTCAGCGTCTCACGGGTCGCGGGGTCGGTCACGGCGTGAGCGATCTTGGCCCGGATGAAGTCAGCGGCCGTGTCGTTGGCCTGCTGGTCCCGCAGGATGTCGTAATAGGCGAGGGCGAAGCCGAAGCCCAGCCGGGTCCAGGCCTGCTCGTAGTGCGCCTGCCGCTCCTGGGCCGAGACATCGAGCGCAGACTGCCGGTTGGGCTTGAAGGCCAGTCCGCTGGGCGAGTTCCGCGCCGCCTCACGGCGTTCGCGGTAGGTCGCCTTCACCGCGGCATCGCGCTCGTCGGTCAGCAGGGCGTTGGTTGCGGGCACGCTGAAGTTGGGGGTCCGCTGGAAGACCGTCAGGTGTGCGGCCTGCTGGGCAACGATCGGGATCATCTGCATCCCCGATGAGCCGGTGCCGATGATCCCAACCCGCTTGCCGGTGAAGTCGACCGGCTCGTGCGGCCACCGAGCCGTGTGGTGGATCTCGCCGCTGAACTCCTCCTGGCCGGGCAGCTCGGGGTTCTTGGTGGTCGACAGTTGGCCGGTGGCCATGACGAGGTAGCGCGCATTCCAGCGGGCGCCAGCCTCGGTGTGCACCGACCAACGACCGGCCGCCTCGTCCCAGACGGCCCGGGTCATCCGCTGGTGCAGGTGCACATCTCGGCGCAGGTCGAAGCGGTCCGCCACGTGGTTGATGTAGCGCAGAATCTCCGGCTGGGTGGCGTAGCGCTCACTCCAGCGCCACTCCTGCTCGAGCTCCTCGGAGAAGGAGTAGGAGTAGTCGTAGCTCTCGACATCGCAACGAGCGCCGGGATATCGGTTCCAGAACCACACCCCGCCCACGTCGCTGCCCGCTTCGAGCACCGCCACCGACAGGCCCCGCTCGCGCAGGGTGTGCAGGTTTCGCAGGCCGGCGAAGCCCGCACCTACGACGACGACGTCGAGCTGTATCCCGTCCAGCTCGCTCACCCTGCGCTCCTCGCCTGTGTCCGGATCCCGACGGTAATAGGACACCCCCGCTACGTCAACACTTACGTTGATCACACCCGATGTGTCGCGGAGTCTTGCGCCCGGGCGCTCGTCAACGCTTACGTTGAGAGTGCGGAGCCGCCTGACGCCGCGTACCGACACCAAGACCACCCCAAGGGGCGCCCGGGGAGCTCGAGACCCTCACCTATCAGGAGGAGGCAGCGACGCCTTCCCCATGTTGCGTCGGGTCTTCGTCTTGCCGAC
>JAYTOZ010000223.1:0-2766 GCA_043747515.1 Frankiales bacterium
CGCCGCTGGCCTTCGCAGGACAGGCCGCGACCGGCGACAGCGCCGTCGTGGCCGGCTATCCGCAGGACGGGCCGTTTCGCGCCGACGCCGCGCGCGTCCGCGGCGTGCAGCGCGCCAAGGGCCCAGACATCTATCAGCAGCGGACCGTCGTACGCGAGATCTATGCCCTGCGCTCACGGGTCCGGCCCGGCAACTCCGGTGGCCCGCTGCTGGACCCGCGCGGCGCGGTGTACGGGGTGGTGTTCGCCGCGGCCGCCGACGACCCGCAGACCGGTTACGCGCTGACGGCCAGGGAGGTCGCACCGGACGCGCGGGCAGGTCGGGCGGCGACGGCCAAGGTCAGCACGCAGGCCTGCGACTGACCCTACGACCGAACCGAGGCTGGCAGTCTGAGGGCGGGCGCGTCGGTCCGGCCGCCGTCCACCTGCTCGGCGAGGGCGATGGCCTGTGCGGCGACCTCGGCTGGTGCCGTCGCCGCCCCGCGCCGGAGCAGCCGGGCGGCCCCGACGAAATTGCCGCGCTGCAGGTGGGTCACCCCGACGCAGACCTGGGCCAGGCCCTGCCAGCAGGCCCGTTCGCCGGCCGGTGCGGCCTTCCAGGACGCCTCGAGCACCTCGTGTGCGGAGAAGGCCCGGCCGGCGTCGAGCAACCGCTGTGCCAGCGCGAGCGCCTGCCCGGCGGGCAGGGCCTGCTCGCCCACCGGTTCCACCGCGCTCGGATCGCCTTCGGGTACCGGCCGGCCCAGCGCATCACGCGCGCGCATGCTCCACCAGCAACTCGCTGACGAGGTCCGCCGCCTCCTGGTGCACGAAGTGCCCGACCCCGTCGAGCACCTGCAAGGCATAGCCGCCGTGCGCGTACGCCCCCGAGCCGTGCGCGGTGGTCGGCAGCATGCAGGTGTCGAGCGCCCCGTGCAGTTGCAGGACTGGCATCCCGACGCCGGTCGCCATCTGCCTGCGATAGCGCGCCCCGCTCGGCCGGAGCAACGAGCGGACTGCCCAGCGGTAGTACTCCAGCGCGCTGTGCGCCGCCCCGGGCACCCTCATGGCCTGGGTGCAACGCAACTCGATCTCGGCATCGGGGAAGCCCGGCCCACCCCAGCGGCGCAGCAGCCGGGCCACCAGGTCGCCGTCGACCAGCCTGGTCTCAGGTGCCTTCGGCAGCTGGAAGCCACCGATGTACGCCGAGGCACGCAGTTGATGGCGATCGGTGCGGAGCGCCTGGGCGAACCGGGTGGGATGCGGCATCCCCAGCACCGCGAGCCGGCGGACGACCTGGGGATGCAGGGTCGCGGTCGACCAGGCGAGCGCGCCACCCCAGTCGTGTCCGACGAGTACGCAGTCGTCGGCGCCGAGGGCCCGGATCAGATTGGCGACATCTGCGCTGAGCGTGTTGGCGTCATAGCCGCGGGGCGGCTTGTCGGTGGCGCCGTAGCCGCGCAGGTCGGGCGCGACGGCATGGAAACCGGCTGCGCCGAGCGCGACGAGCTGGTGTCGCCAGCTCCACCAGCACTCCGGGAAGCCGTGCAGCAGCAGGACGAGCGGTCCGTCGCCGGGACCGCACTCGGCGATGTGGAAACGCAAACCACCCGCGGTGACGTCACGGTGTGTCCAGGGACCGTCGACGAGGACGACCGACTCCTCGGCGGGCATGACGGCGAGCGTGCCACACCCTCAGGTGCGGACAGCCTCGTCGAGCTTGCGGGTCGGTGCCACGGTGGGGTGCTTGGCCCAGGCCAGATCGTCCTTGACCGTCTCGATGGTGCGTTGCGGCGGCCCCAGCCTGGTCAGACTCTTCTTCCCTTTCACCGCCAGGAGCCCAGCCAGCAGCAGGAACGTCGCGCCGACGACGAGAAAGGCCACCCAGGTCGGGACGACGAGATTGAGCGCGTACGCCGCGGCAATGCAGATGAACAGGCCGCCAAGTGCCGCCATCGCCCCGGCCGCGCCCAACAGCCCGGCCCCCTTGCCGGCGTTCACGACGTCCCGCTTGATCTCGAGCTTGGCCAACTCGACCTCCTGGCGGACCAGCGACGACAGATCTCTGGTGGCTGAGGCGACGAGCTCACCCAGCGACAACTCGCTCATCGCACGTCCTGGCTCGGCACGGCACCCTGGTCGGGGCGGGCATCGGGGTCGGGGCGGGCATCGGGGTCGGCGCCGGCAACGGCCCGTGTCCCGGTGCCGCTCGGGCCGGGGACGCCCGCGAACAGGTTCGTCTCGTCGTCCTCGCGCGGGGGGGTCGCGCCGGGCTGCTCGCTCACGCTGGGCCTCTCGGTCTGTCAACGGGGTCGCTCGGTGCTTACCCGACAAGGGCGTCGCCTACCCGTGCCGTCGGTTCACGACTGCGGGTCGGTGGCCTTCATCCGGTCGTTGATGGCGTTGACCACGGTGGGGTCGGCCAGCGTCGTGACATCGCCCAGCTCACGGCGCTCGGCGATGTCCACCAGCAGGCGGCGCATGATCTTGCCGGAGCGGGTCTTGGGCAGCTCGGGGCTGATCACGATCTGCTTGGGCTTCGCGATCGCCCCGATCTCCTTCGCCACGTGGTTGCGCAGCTCCTGGAGGAACGCGTCGCCGCCGGACACCTCGTCGGCGATGTTGCCCTTGACGGTGACGAAGGCGACGATCGCCTGGCCGGTGGTCGGGTCGGCAGCGCCGACCACTGCCGCCTCGGCCACGCTCGGGTGGCTGACCAGCGCGCTTTCCACCTCGGTGGTGCTGATCCGGTGGCCGGAGATGTTCATCACGTCGTCGACCCGGCCCA
>JAYTOZ010000224.1:0-3016 GCA_043747515.1 Frankiales bacterium
ATGGCCACCGCGATGCCGGTCCACACCCGCCTGCCGACCGGCTCGCCGCGCAGCTTGGCGATCAACGCCGACCACACCGGTTGGGTGGCGACCAGGGCCGTTGCGCTCGCCACGCTGGTGTAGGACAAGGCCGGGATCCAGGTGGCGAAGTGCAGCGCGAGCAGCAGGCCGGCGAGCAGGGCCAGCCCTCGTTCGCGGCGATCGAGCGCACGCAGCTCCGCGCGGCGGCGCAGCAGCACCACCGGTGCGAGCACGATGCTGGCCATCGCGTTGCGCCAGAAGGCGATCGCGAGCGCCGGCACGGCGGTCGCCGCGATGAGCGGTCCGCTCGTCGAGACGGCCAGTAACGCGACCACCAGGACACCGAGGTCGCGGCTCGGCGGGCGTACGACGCCGGGCGCCGACGGCCGTGCGGTGGTCTCAGCGCTCACCGGTCCATGATGCCAGGGTGACCCCGTTGGCCCGGATAGCTGACGCCACCCGCCGGGCCGGCCTGATCTGGATCCAACTGCCCGGCGACCGGCCACGCCCGCTGTGGCACCTGTGGCACGACGGCGCGGCGTACGTCGTGACGGGCGGGGCCGAGCAACCGCTGCCCGGGACACTGACCGGCGGCTGCGCCCAGGTGGTCACGCCGGGCCGGGCCACGTCGGACCAGCCGCTCACCTGGGTCGCCCGACTCGAGCCGGTGCCGCCCGGCACCGCCGAGTGGGACGAGGTCGTGCCCCTGCTGCAGGCCAAACGGCTGAACGCCACGGGCGGCGAGGTTCAGCAGAAGCGCTGGGCCCGCGAGTCGGTGCTGCTGCAGCTGGTGCCGACCGGCGAGGTCGTGCCGCCGACCGACGACCTCCAACTGGCCTGGCCGTGACACTGGCTCTGCCCCGTCGATCATGGACCTTGTGCTGCGGTTGCACGCTCAGCGGGGTGGCACAAGCTCCATGATCGGCGGGAAGGGGGGCGGCGGGACGCGGATCTCGCCGCGAGCCACCGGGACGACCTGGCCACGCACGGTCGTCCGCACCGGCAGGCCCCCGGCCACCTCGACGGTGCATGAGAGCAGCGACGGCCGGCCCAGCTCGACGCCCTGCACCACGTCGTACGCCGTGCCGCCGTCGGGCAGCAGACCGCTGACAGCCAGCAGCACACCGAGGCCGAGCGCCGCCGAACCGGTCGCTGGGTCCTCGACCACCCCGACCCCGCCGGCAAAGACCCGGCTGCGGGCCGAGCGGCCGTCCCACGCTGTCACCGAGACCCCTGCCCCGCCGAGCACCGCGAGCCGGGCCTGGTCGGGCCGGGCTCGAGCCAGGGCGCCCGGATGCACCAGCAGGTAACCGAAGTCGAGCCCGGCGCCGCACCAGCGGGGCGCGACCCCGACGAGGTCCCCCGCAGTCAGGCCGACCGCGTCGAGCAGCGGCCCCGGGTCGAGTCCGTGGCCCCAGGAAGGCGGACCGCCGGTCAACATCGCACCGTCCGCGCTGACGGTCACCGCGAGCCGGCCGGCCCCGCAGGACTGAACGACGTCCCCAGCCGGGAGGCGACCCAGCGAGTGCAGCAGCCAGGCCGCCCCGACCGACGGGTGACCCGCGAAGGGCAGCTCGACCGACGGCGTGAAGATGCGCAGCCGGTAGTCCGCCCGGTCGGTCGCCACCATCGGGTAGGCCGTCTCGGACAGGTTGAACTCCCGGGCGAGGGCCTGCAGCTGCCCCGTCGACAGCTCGTCGGCGTCGAGCACCACCGCCAGCGGGTTGCCCGCGTACGCCGTACCGGTGAACACGTCGACGACCTGGTAGCCCAGGGTCGGCGGAAAGCGGACGCCGTCGGGCACGGTCATCGTGTTCTCCAGGTGACTGCGGGGGCCGATGATGCCGCACGTCCGGCGGTAACCTTCGCCGGTGACCACCGGCACCCGCGTCTTCGTCGCGCGCCTCGCCGGCATGCCCGTGTTCGATCCGAACGGCGACCAGGTCGGCCGGGTCCGCGATGTCGTGGCCGCACTCCGGATCGGCCGCGACGCCCCCAGGGTGCTCGGCCTCGCAGTCGAGATCGCCGCCCGCCGGCGGATCTTCGTCCCGATCGGCCGGGTCAAGGACGTCGACCCCGAGGCGGTGCTGCTGACGACCGGCACGGTCAGCCTCAAGCAGTTCGACAAGCGTCCGGGCGAGACCCTCGTGCTGGCCGAGCTGCTCGATCGCAGCGCCACGGTGCTCGAGACCGGCCGGGCCGCCACGGTGGTCGACGTCGCGATGGAGCAGACCCGCACCGACTGGCTGCTGACCCGGGTCGCCGTCCGGCTGGTGACCGGTGGCCTGCGCAGCCGTCGGCGCGGCGAGCTCCTGCAGCTCGCCTGGGACGAGGTCAGCGGCTTCACGCTCCCCGAGGACGGCCAGGGCGCCGCCAACCTGCTGGCCGTCTTCGAAAAACTCCGCCCCGCCGACCTCGCGGGGGTCATGCACGACCTGTCCGGCAAGCGCCGGGCAGAGATCGCCGCGGCGCTCGACGACGAGCGGCTCGCCGATGTCCTCGAGGAGATGCATGAGGACGAGCAGGTCGAGCTGCTCGCCGGGCTCGAGGACGAGCGGGCCGCCGACGTCCTCGAGGCGATGTCGCCCGACGACGCAGCCGACCTGCTGGGCGAGATGCAGCCGGCCGACGCCGAGCGGCTGCTCGGGCTGATGGAGCCCGACGAGGCCGCGCCGGTCCGCCAGCTGCTCGTCTACAGCGACGACACCGCCGGCGGTCTGATGACCAGCGAACCGGTCATCCTGCCGCCCAACACAACCGTCGCCGAGGCGCTCGCCCGGATCCGGCACACCGACCTGCCACCGAGCCTGGCCGCGCAGGTCTACGTCGTCCGCCCGCCGTACGAGACCCCGACCGGCCGTTACCTGGGCACCGCGCACTTCCAGCGGCTGCTGCGCGAGCCGCCGAGCTCGCTCATCTCAGCCGTCGTGGACACCGGCATCGATCCGCTCGCACCGGAATGCCCGCTGCATGACGTGACCCGCCACCTGGCGTC
>JAYTOZ010000225.1:0-1852 GCA_043747515.1 Frankiales bacterium
GTCACCGACGGACAGACGAACTCGACCGCCACGCTGGCCCCTGTCCCGGCATACGAGCTGCGGTCGCGGGGCATCTCGATCGCCCACGACGAATGGATGTCACCAGTGAGGAAGACGGCATCTCCGGCGTCGACCGGCAGTCCGCCGAGGTGCCCGATGAGGCGGGCCTGGTCGGCCTGGTAGCCGTCCCACTGGTCGGAGTTGAGGAACGACAGCCCGGGCGCGCCGAACAGCGCTCCGGGAAAGCGCACCGGTGACACGACGACCTGGTTACCGACCAGGTGCCACGGCCCGGCAGCGGCGAGCCCGTCCTCCAGCCAGCTGAGCTGCTCGGGCTCGGGCAGGTGGCGGGCCGGGTCGGTCAACTGGGGCGCCAGCGCGGGCAGGTCGGGGACGAAGCCACCACCCTTGGTGCCAGAGAACTCGACCTGTCGGCTCCGGTTCTGCCGGGTCTCGACGACGGACAGGTCACCGAGGGCGCCGAAGCTGAACCGGCGGAAGAAGCGGGTGCCCCGGTGCGGGACGTCCTGGCTCGGCAGCCGGAACGGCATCCACTCCAGGTAGGCCTGATAAGCCTGCCGGCGTCGCTCGAGGAACTCCCCCTCGGCGCCGGGCGTGTGGTTCTCCGCGTCGGTTGCCCAGGTGTTGTTGGCGACCTCGTGGTCGTCGAAGATCGTTATCCAGGGGTGCCGACGGTGCGCGACGGCCGTGTCGGGGTCGGCTTTGTGCAGGGCATGGCGCAGGCGGTAGCCGGTGAGATCGATCGGCTCGGTGGCGGGCTGCGCGTCGCGGGTGCCGATGAGCGTGTCGGGGCCGTACCGGCCGTCGGGCCCGCCCTTGGCGTTGGGGTATTCATAGATGTAGTCGCCGACGTGCAACACGAAGTCGAGGTCGTCGCGTCGGCCGATGGCGCGGTAGGCACCGAAGTAACCACCGGTGTAGTTGCTGCAGGAAACCAGCGCCAGCCGCAAGGCATGGACCTCGCCGTGGACGTCCGGCGCGGTCTGGGTTCGTCCCACGGCGCTGCGCTGTCCCTCTGCCCGGAAGCGGTACCAGTAGCGGGTGTAGGGCCGGAGCCCACGGACATCGACCTTCACGGTGTGGTCGCTGTCGGCGCAGGTCCAGACCTTGCCGTGCCGGACGATGTGCTCGAAGTCCTCGTCCGCGGCGAGCTCCCAGTGCACCACCAGCGGCGCGCCGAGGCCGCTCCCGGGCGTGGCAACCGGCTGCCCCGGACGGCTCGGCGGGGTGGCCCGCGTCCACAGCACGATCGCGTCGGCGAGCGGGTCACCGCTTGCGACGCCGTACCCGAAGATGCCCCGCCTGGCCGGCGCGGCCGCGGCGACGGCATCGAACAGACGGATCGGCGCGACGGCGAACGCAGCGCCGAGCGCCGCGCCCTTCAGGACCGTGCGGCGGCTGGGAACGGTCTGCGCAGGGGTCATCGCCGCAGCATGCCGCCGACGGGTGTCCGTTGGGAAGCCATCGGTGAGCCGTTGAGCAACATCGCATCGACTGACGGGCCTTCACCGCTGCGAAACGCAGACCATCGTCCCGGCCGCAACCGGCCACGTCGATGGCACCGAACCCGCCGAGATCCCCGGCTTCGGACCGGTCCTCCCCAGCACGGCACATGAGCTGCTCGACACCTGCGACCGATTGCGGCGTGTCTCGGTCGACATCGTCAGCGGTGAGGTCGTCGCAGCCGAGGACGCACCGGCACCTTCCCCGGCTGCCACCGCCGCGCCTCCCCCACCACCGCCAGCAGAGCCGGCCCGCAACAATGCGCTTTGCGGCCTGCCCCGGACAACCGCGGATCCGCTCCCCCCTGGGGCGCGGTCGGGCAACTCGT
>JAYTOZ010000226.1:0-4387 GCA_043747515.1 Frankiales bacterium
TAGGCCGAGGATTTCGCGGTGTCCGTCGGCGTTCACGCCCGTGGCGAGCAGCGCGTGGACGTTCACGACTCGACCGCCTTCACAGACCTTCAGGACCAGGGCATCGGCCGCGACGAACGTGTCGGGGCCGGCGTCCAAGGGTCGGGTCCGGAACGACTCGACCTGGGCGTCGAGCTCCTTGGCCATCACACTCACCTGGCTCTTGGACAAGCGCGTGATGCCGAGGGTCTCGACCAGCTTGTCCATCCGGCGCGTTGAGACGCCGAGCAGATAGCAGGTCGCGACCACCGTGGTCAGGGCCCGCTCGGCGCGCTTGCGGCGCTCGAGCAGCCAGTCCGGGAAGTAGGACCCGGATTGGAGCTTCGCCGATCGCCAGCTCCATCGCGCCTGCACGAACGTCTTCGACATCGCCCGAAGAAGATCGGGCTCGGCCTGGTCGATCTGGTCGATCCACGGGGTCAATACTGGTCGGGACGGTCATCGTGTTGATCTCCTTCAAGAGTGCTTTCGCAGGGACACGTGAAGGATCACTCGGTGGCCGTCCTCTACAACCTCACGACACGCACGCCGTCAAGGTCGTCGCACACCACGTCCGTGGACTCAACTGAAGTGCACGGGAGACCCCCGCCCTTGCGCCCCCGGTAGGACCACGTGGCCGAACGTACTCACGCCGTCTTGGGTTGTGCCCACTGCTCAGGCTGAGTCGCTGGCCGCGCCGACAGGTCTTATCGGCGTGCGAACGAGCCCACGGAACACGTACCCCTACCGATGGAAGCAGGTGACGTGCCAGATGTCTGAGGTTAGGCGAGCGATCCTCGCAGTTCTGACGGCGGCAGTTCTGGTCGCTGGCGTACAGCTACTGGTGACCGGAACGGTCGCCATCGGTGCCATTTTGGTGCTACTCATCGGCTTCGCAGTCGTCTCGGTCGGCAAGCCCCTCATCGCTCAGCGGCGAGGTCGCCGCTGAGCGCGCATGCTCAGGAGCTTGCTCCGCGTAATCTCCGATCACGGCATAAGTGATGCCGTTGCCTATCCGCTGCCGTCCCGGGCCACAGCTTCTGAGCGTTGCCAATGCGTGAACGCCAGCCCGACGCCGGGTCGTGGCCGATGATGGCCTCGGCGAAGCAGCGAGATCACGAGCACGCTTCAACGCTCGCGCAAGGACCCACCGGCACGGCTACGCGCGGCAGCTTCTGAGCGTGACGGGCCGACCAGGATGGTTGTGGAGTATCGCGTGGACGGTGAGCACCACGGCTGCGACACAAGCCGTGCGGCCGTCGCCCGCATGGATCACGCCCCTACAGCCAGATGTGGAAGCGGGCGTGAACGTCGAGATGGATGCTCGACCCTTCGTGCAGAGCCGGTTTTATGAACGGGCCATGAACGTCCACTCATGCCAATTTGCGGACGTTGGAGAACTGTCACTATCCGATGTTCCCATCTCGGCCGGCGGACGGCTGAGAACGGCACTTCCTGATCAGATTGGCGAGACGGCTAACGACGCTTCTCCACGTCGCGCGCTGCCAGACAGAGATGGGTGACGCCGGAACTCCAGCGCCGACCTACGCATGTTTATGGAGTCTCATTGAATGAGTCCACGAGCTTGTTGAGTGGCCGATGTGAGGACCCTCGTTCGCACACAGTTGTTGAAGCGATGAGCAGGGCGCCGCACCGACCGGTTTGGGCAGGGTCAGCGCCCGGTGCGACTAGGGCTTCAAGATTCATGCTTTTGGCGCGCGCAGGACGGCGTTGATCACGACAGCGACGGACGGTCCGACGAGTAGGCGGGGCACGGTGATCCCGGCTTCGCGGCGGTCCAGTGTCGCCGTGGCGTGCAGGTGCGCTTGGCCGTCAGTGAGGTCCGCAAGCTCAGCCAGTATGTCCAGTGGGAAGGAGTGGCCCTTCATGGTCAGCTCGCTGGCCACGAGCCAGCGACCAGGTCCGTCAAGCCGAGCCGCTCCGGCTGTGACGCGTAGCACTGGATCATGTTGCGCGTCGAAGAAGCGGGGGCCACGTAGGTCACGGTCGCGCTTGGCGTTGCCGGTCGTGACGCTGGCCAGGTCGAGCTCGGCTTGCACGTGCATCGGGACGCCGTCGGTCGATACCGCCACGCTGGCAGAGAGCAGCGTGAGCGTGCCGACGACGGTCCTGCCCAGGATGTCGCGTGCTCGGAACTGTGCGCTCGTCGCCATGGGGTCCGCGGTCCAGGTGCCGGCGACCAGCTCGGCCCGCACTGCCGTCACGACGTCACCTGGGCGCCTGTGCGTCGCAGGATGTCCGCGACGTCGTCGCCGATGACCTGGCAGGTGGTGTAGCGCTGCGGTCCGCCGAGCAGCGCCGGGTCTTCGCCGGGCAGAAGCGGTGTGCTGAGGATGGCGCGCGATGACGCCTCAAGGGTGGCCGGCGAGTCGGCGAACACGACCGTCACCATGGCGCCGTCGGCCGCCCGCAGGACGATGGCGCCCAGAACTCCTGGGACCGCCATCGCCGCGGGGGCGATCCTGTCACGGCCTGCGCGTTGGTCGGCGGCGACCTGGGTGGCGTCCCGGGGGCCGTTGAACTCGACGACGGTCGCGCTCGTCCCGGCGCCGTCCGGGTGGCCGTGGAGGTGCTCGACCTCGAACGGGGCGTCGGTGGTGTCGGTGAGCGCGAGCAGCCAGCCGGAGTCGTCAGCGGCGTCGAGCCGGCAGCTGACGGTCGAGCCGGCAGGCGCAGCGGCGACGGCGCCGCCAGCGGAGAAGGGGAGCAGATGGGCGTGCACGGGGCCTCCAGGTGGTGGGAAGGGACGCTGTGAAGACTGCGCCGAGGAACTGCGCGCGTCCTCGGTGCCACCACTGAGGTCAGTACTGGACCTTGCTTGGGGCCGTCCGACCCGATCTACTTGCCGGGTGCCTGTTGCTGCGCCGACCGCGGTTCCCCTGGTCGGCCGGGCCGCCGAAAGACATGTCCTGCGTGCGGCGCTGGACGGCGCGATCGGCGGAACGGGTGCGGTAGCTCTGGTGACCGGACCGGCTGGCATCGGGAAGACGCGCATGCTCGAGCAGCTCACGGCGGACGCCAACGCAGCCGCTGTCCCGATAGTGTGGGGCCGGTGCCCGGCCGAGCAGGGTGTGCCACCACTGTGGCCCTGGCAGCGGGTGCTGGCGGCGGCCGGTGTGCCGCCGATCGCTACTTTGGCGGCTGGCTACGGCGCGACGATGTCGCCCGAGGACACCGCCGCGGTCCGGCTGCTGGTCGCCAGCGCCGTCACCGACGCGTTGATCAGCGCTGCCGCACCGGCCGGACTCGTCGTCGTGTTGGAGGACCTGCACTGGGCCGACGGGGCCTCGCTGGACGTGCTGAGCCACCTGGCAGCGGACGTTCGCCGTTCGCGTCTGCTCGTAGTTGCCAGCGCTCGTGACGCCGACGGCCGAGCGCTGCCCGAGCCGATCGCAGACCTCGTCAGGCTGCCGGGCGTGGAGCTACTGGCTCTCGGGCCGCTGTCGGTGGCCGGCGTGGCCGCGTACCTGTCCGCGGCGGAGGGCCGGGCCGTGGACCAGGCGACGGTCGCTCAGGTGCACGAGCGCTCCGGGGGCAACCCGCTGTTCGTCCGCACCCTAGCCCGCGTACTAGGGCCCGACCTGGGTCAGCCCGCCCTGAGTGCTGAGGACGTCAGCCGCCGGCTGGCCGGCAGCAGCGAGGTGCGTTCTCTGGTGGCCGCGACGTTGCGGCCCCTTGATGGCGATGTGCGTGAGCTGCTGGCCATCGCGAGTGTGCTGGGCGAGGAGATCGAGCCGGCACTCCTGGCCGATGTCGCCGAGCAGCCGCTCGCGCACGTCGAGGCGATGCTCGACGCAGCCGACCGGGCAGGACTGCTGAGCCTAGTTCCGGGCAGCGCCGACACGCGTCGCTTCGCGCACGCGCTCGTGCGCGAGAGTGTGCTTGCCGAGCTGCCCGGCACGACCCGCCGAGGTTGGCATGTCCGTGCCGCGACCGTCCTGGCCGCGGCAGCCGCCGAGCGGCCCGACCTGGCGCCAGTGGTGACTTATCACTGGCTGCGCGGGGCCCGGACACCGGAGCAGCTGCGCCTCGCCGTCCAGTGGGCGCGGACCGCCGCCGCTGGCGCCTCCGTGTATGCGCCGGAGGAGGCCGCGCGCCTGCTCACCGCTGCGCTGGCCGCCAGCGGCGCGGGAGCCACCGAGCCCGAGCGCGCTTCACTGCTGGTCGAGTTGGCAACCGTCGAGTACCGCGCCGGCGCGATGGCAGCCAGCCTTGAGCACTGTCGGCAGGCCAGCGACGACGCCGAGGCCGCTGCCCGCCCGGACCTTCTCGCCGCCGCCGCACTGGTACTTCGCGGCGTCGGCCACCCGCCCACGGCCGCGGTGCTGGCCGAACTTTGCGACCGGGC
>JAYTOZ010000227.1:0-13085 GCA_043747515.1 Frankiales bacterium
CGTGCCACCTCGTCAACGGCCATCTCGAACGCCGCCGCGTTGTGCGCCGTCGGCGTGCGCATGCCGGCCACCTTCCGGACGAACTGCAGTGCGGCCGCCCGGACGTCGGAGTCGGTCACCGTCTCGGCGTACGGCGGGCGCAGGGTTTTGATGCTGCGACACATCAGTACGCGTCGTCCATGATGTGCGTCAGGCCGCCGAGGACGACCCCGACCAGCAGGAACGCTCCGCCGATGATGGCAAGCAGCGCCGACTGCGCGACCAGCGCGACCCCGAGCAGGATTGTCGCGACCACGATGAGCAGGACAACCACCCAGGAGCTGGTCTTGACGTTGTGACCGCCGTCGGACATCGGTGCCTCCTTGCGCTGTGCTGGGTGGACCTCGCCAGCCTACCGGCGGAACATTCGCCGTCGGCGTTGCGGTTGACTCCGGCGTGACCCGACTCTTCGAGCCCCTGACCCTGCGCGGCACGACGTTGAAGAACCGTGCCTGGACGAGCCCGATGTGCCAGTACTCCGCGGTCGACGGTCTGCCCAATGATTGGCATCTGGTGCATCTGGGTGCGCGCGCCGTCGGCGGGGCCGGCCTGGTCATGACCGAGGCCGCCGCCGTCAGCCCCGAGGGCCGGATCAGTCCGCAGGACGCCGGCATCTGGGACGACACCCAGACCGATGCCTGGGCGCGGATCGTCGCCTTCGTGCACACCCAGGACGCCCTCGCGGGGGTGCAGTTGGCGCACGCCGGACGCAAGGCCAGCACCTACCGCCCGTTCGGCGAGGGCTCCGGGACCGTCCCCGAGCACGAGGGTGGCTGGCGGGCCGTCGCCCCGTCGGCGATCGCCTTCGGCCGGTACGCCGTACCGGACGAGCTCGATGCGGACGGCATCGCGACGGTCGTGCGCGACTTCGTCGCCGGCACTGAGCGGGCCCAGCGGGCCGGCTTCGACGTGGTCGAACTGCACGCCGCCCACGGCTATCTGCTGCACAACTTCATGTCGCCGCTCTCGAACACCCGCACCGACGGCTACGGCGGGACGTTCGACAACCGGGTCCGGTTGCTGCTGGAGGTCACCGCCGCCGTCCGGGCGGTGTGGCCGCAGGACAAGCCGTTGTTCGTGCGCATCTCGGCCTCGGACTGGACCGACGGCGGCTGGTCGGTTGAGGACTCCGTCGCCCTCGCGCCGCTGCTCGCCGCCCGCGGCGTCGACCTCGTCGACTGCTCCTCCGGCGGGCTGCACCACGAGCAGCAGATCGACGTCGGCCCGGGCTACCAGGTGGCGTTCGCCGCGGCCGTCCGGGCCACCGGCATCCCGACCGCGGCGGTGGGCCTGCTCACCGAGGCCAAGCAGGTCGAGGGCGTCCTGGAAGCTGGGCACGCCGACGCGGTCTTTCTGGCCCGCGAGCTGCTGCGCGACCCCTCCTGGCCGCTGCGCGCCGCCACCGAGCTCGGGGCCGACGTGACGTGGCCCAAGCAGTACGAGCGCGCCCGACCGTAGGTGCCCGCCCCCGACCGGCTGCCGGTCACCGACCCGGCCGACCCGCGCATCGCGGACTACGTCGGCCTCACCGACGTCGTCCGGCGCACCAGACACGAGCCGGCCATGGGCTTCTTCCTGGCCGAAGGCGAGTTGGTGATGCGCCGGGCCGCCCGGGCCGGCTACCGTCCGCGCTCGCTGCTGTTCGCCGACAACCGGGAACTGCCAGCGGATCTCGCGTCGCTGGACTGCCCGATCTACAGCGCGTCGTACGACGTGTTGCAGGCGGTCACCGGGTTTGACGTGCACCGCGGGGCGCTGGCGTCGTTCGGCCGAAAGCCGCTGCCGAGCGTTCAGGAGGTCCTCGCCGCCGCCACCCGGGTGGTGGTGCTCGAAGACGTCAACAATCACACCAATCTCGGGGCGGTCTTCCGAAGCGCCGCCGGCCTCGGGATGGACGCGGTGCTGCTCAGCCCGACCTGCTGCGACCCGCTCTACCGGCGCGCCGTCCGGGTCAGCATGGGCGAGGTCTTCGCCGTGCCGTATGCCTTCACCGACCGCTGGCCCGGCGGGTTGGCCCAGGTCACCGGCGCCGGCTTCCGGCTGCTGGCCCTCACGCCCGACTCCTCGGCGACCCGGCTCGAGGACCTCCGGTTCGACGACGATGAGCGGGCCGCCCTGCTGCTGGGCGCTGAGGGCCCGGGCCTGTCCGGGGCCGCCCTGGCAGCGAGCGACGAGTTGGTGCGGATCCCGATGGCCGCCGGGGTCGACTCGCTCAACGTCGCCGCGGCCGCGGCGGTCGCCTGCTGGGTGGTCGGCCGCCGTCCCGGCTGATCCCGGACTGCGGTAGGAAGTGCCGGTGCGCCGTCCCCTGGTCCTGACCGTGGTGCTGGCCGCGTTGCTGGCCGGCTGCGGTGGGGGCAAGGGATCCGGAGCCAAGCAGGCCTACCTGGCCAAGGCCGAGGCGATCTGCGCCAAGGCGATCAAGGAGCGCGACGCCGTTGCCGCACCGGGCGGGGCGCCGGACTTCCAGCCCTACGTGCATGCGCTCGTCGACATCGCCAGCCGCACGGCGACCGCGGTCGGGTCGCTGACCCCGCCCAAGATGGATGCCGAGCAGCTCCAGGCCAAGGTGATCGGGCCGTTGCAGGAGCAGTTGCGCGACGGTCAGGCCTACGCGGCCAAGGTCGACGCCGCCATCCGTTCGCACAATTCCGTCGCGCTGCTCAACCTGGCCGGCAATCCCCCGAAGACGACCCGGGCAGATCTCGCGTTCATG
Organism: Frankiales bacterium; assembly: GCA_043747515.1. Lineage (GTDB taxonomy): Bacteria > Actinomycetota > Actinomycetes > Mycobacteriales > SCTD01 > JAYSQK01. Next base: position 2,756 of record JAYTOZ010000227.1, read on the forward strand.
CGGACCTACGGGTTCAAGGCCTGCGCCAGGGCGGCCGACACGTCCGGCTGACCGCGACAATGCACTTGACAGTGCACCGCCATGCGCCGACGGTCAGCCCGGTGACGGGTCCCCGACCGCCGACGCTGTGGCGGCACCGCGATTTCATGCTGCTGTGGACCGGCCAGGCCGTCAGCGAGGTCGGTTCGCAGGTCACCATGCTCGCCATCCCGCTGCTCGCGGCGTTGACGCTGCACGCGACGACCTTCGAGATCGCCCTGCTGACGGCGGCGAGCAGTGCGGCCTTCCTGCTGGTGGCGCTGCAGGCGGGCGCGCTCGTCGACCGGATGCGCAAGAAGCGGGTGATGGTCCGAGCCGACCTGCTCCGGGCGCTGGTCATCGCGACCGTGCCGCTGGCCCAGGTCCTCGGCGTCCTGACGATCTGGCAGCTGTATGTGGTGTCGCTGGCCACCAGCGTGCTGACGGTTTTTTTCGACGTCGCCTACCAGTCCTACCTGCCGGTGCTGGTCGACACCGACCAGCTGACCGACGGCAACGCCAAGATCGGCGCGAGTCAGTCGTTCGCGCAGTTCGCCGGCCCCGGCCTCGGTGGCCTGTTGGTGGCCGCGGTCGGTGCGGCGTACGCGGTCGTGGTCGACGCTGTCAGCTTCGTCGTCTCGATGGTGTCGACCTCGGCCATCCACGATCCGGAACCGGCACCCGCCAGCCGCCCGCCCGGCACCCGGCTGCGCACCGAGATCGCCGAAGGGCTGGGCTTCGTGCTGCGGCACCCGATTCTCAAGCGGGTGGTCGGCTGCACCGCGACCGGCAACTTCTTCTCCTCGATGTGGGGCGGCGTCGAGATCGTCTTCCTGGTGCGGGTGCTGCACGCAAGCCCTCGGGTGATTGGTGTCGTCTTCGCCCTCGCCGCCCTGGGAGGGCTCATCGGTGCGGCGCTCTGCGCGCGGGTCACCAGGGCCGTTGGCAGCGCCCGGATCATCTGGCTGTCCCAGCTCGTCGTCATCCCCTTCCTGTACGCCGGGCCGTCGGCGTTCCCCGGCTGGGGGGTAGTGCTCATCTCGGTGTCCGGCTTCGCCGGCGGCGTCATGTCGGTGATCTACAACGTGTCGCAGGTGTCCTACCGGCAGGCGGTCACCCCGCGCCACCTGCTCGGTCGGATGAACGCCTCCACCCGCTTCATCGTCTGGGGGGTGATGCCGCTCGGCGCGCTCGCCGGCGGCGCGCTCGCGACGGTGATCGGGATCCGCCCCACGCTGTACGTCGCGGCCACCGGCGGGTCGCTCGCGGTGCTGTGGGTCATCTTCAGTCCGCTGTACGGCCTGCGCGATGTCCCGGCAGTCGCCGGCGTGGCTGACAAGGTGTTGCGGTCGGGTCGCTAACCTCACCGGGTGGAGCCGGGGGTGATGGGTGTCCCGGCGCACACCGCCGCCCTGCTCAGCGACGTCGCCAGCCGGCTCGGCTCGTCGCTGGACCTACGACAAACCCTCGGCCAGGTCACCCAGGCCGTCGTCGACCGGCTCGGGTTCGGCCTGGCTGTGCTCAACCTGGTCACTGACGAGGGCGACCTCGAAGTCGTGACCGTTGCCGGGTCGGACGAGGTGCGCGACGAGCTGGTCGGGCAGGTGCAGTCCGCGGGCGCCTGGCAGCAGGCCCTTGCCGTCTCGCAGCCGCGCGGCCGACTGCGCTTCCTCGACGGCCGCACCAGCGACCAGACCGCCAGCGAGGTGTCCTTCTACGTCCCCGACATCGCCGTCGACCCACGACCAGACGCTTGGCACCCGCTCGACGCGCTGTTTGCACCGCTGTACGGCGGGGACGGCGCGCTGCTCGGCGTGCTGTCTGTCGACCTCCCATGGGACGGGATGCGACCCGACCCCGACGACTACGCCCTGCTCGAGGTCTTCGTCGTCCAGGCCTCGCTCGCCATCGACCATGCCCGGCTCTACTCCGACCTGCAGGACAGTCTCGCCGAGCAGCAGCGGGTGCAGGCCGAGCTGCGGCACCGCGCGCTGCACGATCCGCTGACCGGGCTCGCCAACCGCGAGTTGCTGCTCGACCGGCTCGACCAGGCGCTGGGCCTGGCCCGCCGCGACAACCGAGTGGTCGCCGTGCTGTTTCTCGACGTCGACCGGTTCAAGCTGGTCAACGACTCGCTCGGGCACGGTGTCGGCGACGAGCTGCTCATCGCGCTCGCCGGCCTGCTCGGCGAGCACCTGCGTGAGATCGACACCGCCGGACGCCTCGGCGGCGACGAGTTCGTGTTGGTCCTTGAGGACCTGTCGGGGCCGGCCGAGGCGATCGCGGTAGCTGAACGGCTGCTGATCGCGGTCCGCGAACCGATCCAGGCCGGCGGTGAGGAGGTCCGCACGTCGTTGTCGATCGGCATCGCCCTGGCGTCGTCGACCGCGACGTCATCCGGGCTGCTCGCCGACGCCGACGCTGCGCTCTACCGGGCCAAGGCCGCTGGCCGGGGCCGCTGGGAGGTCTTTGACAACGACATGCGGTCGGCGGCACTGGCTCAGCTCTCGCTGCGCCGCGAGCTGCTGGCTGCCGAGGCCGACGAGCAGTTCCGGCTGTTCTACCAGCCCATCGTCGACCTGCGCACCGGGGTGCACCTTGGTTACGAGGCACTGCTGCGCTGGCAGCACCCCACCCGCGGACTGCTGCTCCCCGAGACGTTCCTCGACGTCCTCGAGGACAGTGACAGTGACAGCCTTGTCGCCCAATGGGCGCTCGGTCGGGCCTGCGCCGACGCCGCGACCTGGCCCGCTGCCGGCGGACCGGCGCCGTTCGTCACGGTCAACGTCTCGCCCCGGCAACTGTCCCGTCCGGACCTCGCCCGGCGGGTCGCCGGCGTGCTGGAGCGCACCGGCCTGCCAGCTGGGCGGCTCTGGATCGAGATCACTGAGGACCGGCCGCTCGACCCCAGCCAGGACATCGCCGACGTGCAGCGCCTACGCGACCTCGGTGTCCACGTCGCGCTCGACGACTTCGGCACCGGCTATGCGGGCCTGGCCTATCTCCAGCGACTGCCGGCCGACACGGTCAAGATCGACCGGGTCTTCGTCTCGCAGGTCGACAGCGACCCGGTCAGCCGGGGCATCGTCGGCGCCGTCGTGGACCTCGCTGCGGTCCTCGGGCTGCAAGTGGTCGCCGAAGGGGTCGAGACCGAGGCCCAGTCGGTGGTCCTGCGCGACCTCGGTGTCGTGTCCGGCCAGGGATTTCTCTACGGCGAGCCGGCGCCGCTGCCCAGCTCGGGCCCGGTCCCGGTCGTCAGCACCGCCGTCCTGGCGGAGAGCTTCTCGGGGGAGCTGCGCCGGTTGCACGCCGCCCTCACCGCCGCCGCCGATCCGCAGCAGGTCGCGGAGCTGGCGCTGCAGGCGGCTTGCCGCTCGGTCGGTGCCGACGGCGGCGCCTTCGGGGCCCTCGGCATCGATGGTCAGGTGCGCCTGCTGACCTCGGTCGGCTGGTCCAGGAGCTACGTCGAGGCGCACCGGACGTTCGACCTGGACACCGATCTGCACGTCGTCCGGGCCATGCGTGAGCACCGCGCCGTGTGGGTGGAGCAGTCCGAGGTGCCGTCGGTCCTGCACGAGGGGGCGCACACGCATGGGCGGGCGGTGCTGGCTTTCGCCTGCCTGCCGGTCGCCGGCCACCAACGGGTGCTCGGTGGTCTCGTGGTGTCGTGGACCGATTCGGTGGAGCTCGCCCCGGTGCTGCGCGAGCACCTGGAGGCGATCACCACGATGGTCGGCGCGCGCCTGGACGACCTGCACCCCTGACTGCCTGCGTCGCTGCGAGCTCAGCGGAGCAGCAGGGGCACGAGGACCCCGACCAGCGGGCAGGCTGCGACGGCCAGGGTGAGGGCGAGGACCGCGGCCGACTGGCGGCGGGGGAGCGGGTCCGGCGGCGCGAGCAGCCGTCGTGAGCGCAGCAGCACGTCCTGCCCCGCGGCGCCGATGGCCCCCGCCGGTGCCGCGCCGCTGCCGAGCTTGGCCAGCGCCCGGGCGAGCAGGCACCGGTCGTGCCGCCGCGCCGCGCGATCGTCGGCCAGCAGCTCGACGAGCAGGGCGACCTCGGCCCTGGCGGTGCGGACGGCGGCCAGTCTCGGGAAGGTCGCTCCCAGGGCGACGAACGGCAGGACGACCAGGTCGTGCCGCTGGTCCAGATGGGCCTGCTCATGAGCCAGGACAGCCTGCACCTCGTCGTAGGACAGCCGGGACAGCATCCCGCGGCTGAGCACCAGGCGGGGCCGCAGCCCGGGCAGGCAGTAGGCCAGCGGCACGTCGTGGTCGACGACGGCGGCGCCGCGGAGGAGCAGGTGTCGGCTCGACACCAGGTCGACGAGCAGTCGGTTGCGGCGGCGGGCCGACACGGTGCGCAGCGTCGACACCCCGAGTACCCAGAGCATCCGGGCGAGCAGCAGCAGCCCGGCGGCGCCGGCGAGCCAGGAGCCCAGCGGGACGTGTCCGGAGCCGACGCGGGACGCCGCCAATGCCTGGGTGTCGCCGAGCGGGGCGAGCGCGACAGTCGCGATGAGCTCCAGGCAGAGCAGGCCGCCGGCGAGCCCGGCGGCCTGCCAGAGCAGCAGACCCAGCACCGGCGCCCTGGCCGGCCAGCCCGCAACTGCGACCCGGTTGGGCAGCACCAGGACGAGCCCGAGCAGCAGGACGGCGAGCACCGCGGCTGCGGCCAGCACGGCTCAGCCCAGGCCGTCGAGGGCGCGCCGCAGGGCCTCGGCCTCAGCCGGGCTGACCGAGCGGGCGAAGTGCTGCAGGGCGGCTTCCCGGTCGTCGGCCTGCCCGAGGGCCTGCTGCAGCAGCACCGCGACGTGGTCCTCGCGGGACCCGACCGCGGAGTAGGTGTGCGCGCGGGCGGCGCTGTCGCGGGCCAGCAACCCCTTCTTCTCGAGCCGGGTCAGCACCGTGAGCACCGTGGTGTAGGCCAGCGCGCGGCCGGTAAGCGCTTCGGCGACCTGGCGTGCCGTCACCGGCCCGGGCAGCTGCCAGACCGCCTGCATCGTGGCGCGTTCGAGGTCGCCGAGTCGGGTCACGGCGTGCATACTACCGGGCGTAGAACTTCTACCGTACGTAGGAGATGGGAGCGGCCCGTGCCCGATCTGCTGGGGACAGCACAGCCACCCGGCGCGCAGGGCTGGCGCTGGGACTGGCAGCAGGCGGCCCGCTGCCGCGGCTGCGACGATCTGTTCTTCCATCCCACCGGTGAGCGTGAGCCGGCCCGCAGCCTGCGCGAGGCCGCCGCCACTGCGCTGTGCCGGGCCTGCCCGGTACGCCGGGAGTGCGCTCAGCACGCCCTGACCATGCAGGAGCCGTACGGGGTGTGGGGTGGTCTCACCGAGTCCGACCGGTCCGAGCAGTTGTTCGGCCCCCGGCCGGTCCGCAAACGCTGACGAGGTTCCGGATCGACGTACGCCATGCTTGGGTAGGGCTCGACGCACCTACCTTCCTGGAGGACCCCATGGCCATTGCGACCGTCAACCCCGCCACCGGCGAGACGCTCAAGACCTTCGAGGCGCTGACCTCCGCCGAGCTCACCGACCGCCTGGAGCGGGCGCACACGGCCTACCGCAGCTACCGGCTGACGTCCTACGCCGAGCGGGCCGGCTGGTTGGGGGCGACCGCGGACCTGCTCGACGCCGAGGTGGACGCGATCGCCACCCTGATGACCACCGAGATGGGCAAGACGCTCGCGTCGGCCAAGGCCGAGGTGGCCAAGTGCGCCGCGGGCTGTCGCTACTACGCCGAGCACGCCGAGCGGCTGCTCGCCGACGAGCAGGTCGAAGGCGCCGCGGTGAAGGCCAAGCGGGCCTACGCGCGGTACCAGCCGATCGGCCCGGTGCTCGCGGTCATGCCGTGGAACTTCCCGCTGTGGCAGGCGATGCGCTTCGCCGCGCCGGCGCTGATGGCGGGCAACGTCGGTTTGCTCAAGCACGCCAGCAACGTGCCGCAGACCGCGCTGTTGATGCAGGAGCTGTTCCAGCGGGGCGGCTTCCCGGCCGATGTCTTTCAGACTCTGCTGATCGGCAGCGGGCAGGTCGAGGCGGTGCTGCGCGACCCGCGGGTCGTCGCGGCGACGCTGACCGGCAGCGGGCCGGCCGGCAGCGCGGTGGCTGCCATCGCCGGCGACGAGGTCAAACACACCGTGCTGGAGCTCGGCGGCAGTGACCCCTTCGTCGTGATGCCGTCGGCCGACCTGCAGCGCGCCGCCGAGGTGGCCACCACCGCGCGCTGCCAGAACAACGGGCAGAGCTGCATCGCCGCCAAGCGGTTCATCGTGCACGCCGACGTCGCCGAGGAGTTCGAGCGGCGCTTCGCCGAACAGCTCGGCGGGCTCCGCGTCGGCGACCCGATGCTCGCCGACACCGACCTCGGGCCGCTCGCCACCGAGCAGGGCCGGACCGACGTCGAGGAGCTCGTCGCGGACGCGGTCGCGAAGGGGGCCACAGTCGTCGTCGGGGGCGCCCGCCCAGCCGGTCCGGGCTGGTTCTACCCGGCCACCCTGCTCACCGGGTTGACCCGGGACATGCGGGTGTGGGGCGAGGAGGTCTTCGGGCCGGTGGCGCTGCTGCACCGGGTCGCCAACCTCGATGAGGCGATCGAGCTGGCCAACGACACCGAGTTCGGCCTGAGCAGCAACATCTGGACCGACGACGAGGCCGAGCAGGACCGGTTCATCCGCGACGTCGAGGCCGGTGCGGTCTTTGTCAACGGGATGACCGCCTCCTACCCCGAACTGCCGTTCGGCGGCGTGAAGACCTCTGGCTACGGCCGTGAGCTGTCGGCGCACGGCATCCGGGAGTTCTGCAACGTCAAGGCCGTCTGGGTTGGTGCGGACTCCAACAGCTAGGCCCGCGAAATGGTAACGGTTACCATTCGCGAATGGTGATCGTCCTGGCTCTGAGCACCTTCCTGTCGACCGGGCTGGGTGGCCTGTTCGCGCTGCACAACCGCGACCGGTTGCACCTGATCCTCGGCTTCACCGCCGGCGTGCTGCTCGGGGTCGTCGCCTTCGACGTGCTGCCCGAGATCGTCGACCTCGCCAAGACGACCGGCACCGACTTCAAGGTGCCCATGATCGCCATGGTTGCAGGCTTTCTGCTGTTCCACGTGATCGAGAAGTCGGTGCTGATCCACAGCGCGCACGAGGGGGAGTACGCGGGCCACCACCACCCGACGGTTGGCGTCGCATCGGCGGTCGCGCTCGCCGGCCACAGCCTTGCCGACGGCATCGCCATCGGCTTGGCCTTCCAGGTCAACAACGGCGTCGGGGTCGCCGTGGCCATTGCGGTGATCGGTCACGACTTCGCCGACGGTCTCAACACCGTGGCGCTCATGCTCACGCACGGCAACAACCGGCGACGCACGCTGTTGCTGCTTCTGCTGGACTGCGTCACACCGGTCGTCGGGGCCGCCCTGACCCTGCTGTTCACGGTTCCCGACAGCGGGCTGCTGCTCTACCTCGGCGCATTCGCCGGATTCCTGCTCTACATCGGTGCGAGCGACATCCTGCCGGAGGCACACGCCGACCACTCCTCCCAGGCGACGCTCGCCATGACCGTTGCCGGCGCGGGCCTCATGTACGTCGTCATCGGGGCAATCGGATGACCAGGGTCCAGCGGGCGGTCCTGTCCGCCCTGGAGGGGCAGCGAGCGTTCCTGTCGGCCCAGGACCTGCACGCCCGGTTGCGTGGTGCCGGCGAGTCGGTCGGCCTCACCAGCGTCTACCGCGCGGTCCAGGCCCTCCGCGACGCGGGAGCCGTCGACGAGACGCGCAGCCCGTCCGGGGAATCCGGCTACCGGGTCTGCGCCACGGCCGGTCACCACCACCACCTGTTCTGCGTGTCGTGTGGCGCGACCGTCGAGGTCGAAGCGCCGGGCATGGAGGCCTGGGTGGCGGCGGTCGGCAAACGGCACGGTTACCGGGTCGAGGGGCACACGCTGGAGGTCACCGGCACCTGCCGGAGCTGCCGCGCGGCGGTAGCGTCGCCGGCGTGACGACACCCCGCCTTCGCCCGCTGCTCGACGACCTTGCCGGCTACCGGCCCGGTCGTCGCCCGGCAGCCGGCCAGGTGCTCGCCAGGCTTGCCAGTAACGAGACCCCGTTCCCGCCGCTGCCGTCGGTGATCGAGGCGGTCGCCAGGGCCCTCGAACAGGGCAACCGCTACCCCGACCCGATGTCGACCCGGCTGGTGCAGGCGATCGCCGACAAGCACCACCTGGACCCGGCGCTGGTCGCGGTCGGCTGCGGATCGGTCGCGCTGGTCCAGGAGCTGGTCCAGATAGCCTGCGACGCAGGCGATGAGGTCATCTACGGCTGGCGATCGTTCGAGGCCTACCCGACCTTCGTCACGGTCGCGGGAGCCGTCGAGGTCCGGGTGCCGCTGCGCGAGTTCGAGTTGGACCTGCCGGCGATGGCCGCTGCCGTGACCGAGCGCACCCGGCTGGTCCTGCTGTGCACGCCCAACAACCCGACCGGCCCGGCGTTGTCGGCGACAGGGGTACGCGCCTTCCTGGATGCCGTGCCAACCGACGTGCTCGTCGTCATCGACGAGGCCTACGCCGAGTTCGTCCGTGATCCGCTGGCCGTCGACGGCACCGAGCTGCTGTCGTCGCATGCAAACGTCGTGGTGCTCCGGACCTTCTCCAAGGCCTATGGGCTGGCCGGGCTGCGGGTCGGCTACGCCCTCGCCGGGTCGGCCCAGGTGGCCGACGCACTCCGACAGGTGCGCGTGCCATTCGCCGTGTCGATCGCTGCCCAAGCCGCTGCCCTCGCCTCACTCGATGCCGAGGACGAGCTGCTGGCGCGCGTCGAGCAGGTGGTGGCCGAGCGCGGACCGCTGCGCGAGGCGCTGCGCGCGCTGGGCCACGACGTCCCGGTGTCGCAGGGCAACTTCGTCTGGCTGCCCGCCGGCGACGACAGCGACCGGCTCGCCGCAGTGTTCGAGGACCACGGCGTGCTCGTCCGCTGCTTCAGTGGCGACGGACTTCGGGTCACCGTCACGACTGCGGCAGACAGCGCCCGGGTCGTAGCAGCTGCCCAGGCAGCGATGCAGGTGACCCGGTGATGCGCGCGCCAGCCCAGCAAGCCAGACCTCCAGCCGCCGCCCGGTGATCCTGCCGGCGTCAGGCCGGCGCCCCTTGCATGACCGACAACGTCGCGCCCCAGGCGTCCACTTGCCATCGGTGAAGCTGCAGCCGAACAGCTCGCCGTAGAAGGCCTGCGCGGCCGCGAGCTCCGGGGCGCTGTCGTCGCCCCGGCACGGCGCTCCGGCCGGCCAAGCGGTGCCGCGAGGTAGGCATGGTTGCTCGTTCGGTCGTGCGGGATGATCGTCACGCCCAGGGCTGGACGACGAGGCGGACCGGATTGCCCCGCTTCGAAGCGAGCCGCTGGACGCCGTCGACGACGTCCTCGAGTGGCAGCAGCCCGCTGACCGAACGGGACAGGTCGAACCGGCCGGCCGCCACCAGGTCGACGAGCTCGTCGAGGTGGTGCTTGCTGTAGCCGAGGTGGCCGAGCAGCGAGTGCGACATCAGGCCGAAGAAGACACCGGGGCCGAGCTCGATCGGTTCGAGCGAGAGCCCCACCATGAGCAGCCGGCCGCCCCGCCCGAGGCAGGCATCGCCCTGGGCGAGCACCGCGTTGGCCCCGACCAGGTCGACGGCCAGGTCCAGCCCATTGCCACCGGTCAGCCGCATCACCTCGGCCGGGATGTCCTGGCTCGTCGGGTCGAGGGCGACATCGGCGCCGGCCACCAGGGCCCGCTCGCGGGCGCTCGCCAGCGGGTCGACCGCCACGATCGTGGCCGCGCCCACCATCCGGGCGATCTGCACGGCGTGCACGCCGAGCCCACCGATCCCCCAGAGTCCGACCGACTCACCGGCCCTGAGTTGGCCGCGCTCGATCAGCCCGGCGTACGGCGTGGAGACGGCGTCCGCCAGGACAGCCGCCTGCTCGAGCGGGATCTGGTCCGGGACCGCCGTCATCGCCAGGGCGGGGACCACGACGTACTGCGCCCAGGCGCCGTCGTAGTTGAAGCCCATGATCTCAAAGGCCTGACAGCGGTCCGGCTGGCCGCGCCGGCAACTGTTGCAGGCCTGGCAGGGACGGCCACCGGCGAGCACGACGCGCTGACCCGACTGCCAGCCGATGACGTTGGCGCCCAGCCGCTCAACGACGCCGGCCGCCTCATGGCCGGGAGTCACGACGGGCAGCGGGCCGGGCAGGGATCCGTCGATCAGGTGCACGTCGGACAGGCAGATGCCGCAGGCCTCGACCCGGACCAGGACCTCGCCGGGCCCCGGCTCGGGCAC
>JAYTOZ010000228.1:0-4381 GCA_043747515.1 Frankiales bacterium
TGTGCGTCACCCGGCTGGCCCCTTTGTCGCGTGCTGGCCACGGGTAGCGTGGTCCGGTGCAGCCCCCGACGCCGGTCGAGTTGCGCCGCGGGATCCTCGCGGTGTCGGTCCTGCGTGACCTCGACATCGACCCGGCTCCGCTCGGCGTCACCCTGACGGGGTCGCCGGCGGTCTGGGTGCCGTGGGGCGAGTGCCGCCGGGCCCTGGCCGGGCACGACCCGGAGGCCGCCGAGGGCCGGGACCGGCTGGCCCGCTGGCTCCTGGCAAGGCGCTGGGCCGCCGACCTGCCGCGGGAGGCGCTGCTGACGCGGCTGCGCCCGGTCGGCCTGCCCGTCGAGCACGTCCTGCATCCGGGCCTGGACTGGGTGCGGGTCCGCGTCCTCGGTGGGGCCCTGGACCTCGGACTGGGGGGCGTCGGCCTCGACCCGGGCGACCCGGACACCGTCGTTCTCCTGCCCACGCCGCTGCTCGATGCCGGTGGCCTGGATGCCGAACACCTGTGGCCCGATGCGCTCGGCTATCTGGAGCGGATGGGTGGGGTCGCGGCCGAGCGGCTGGCCCGAGATGCCAAAGGGCTGCTCAAGCCGGTCGGCGACTGCGATGTCGTCACGCTGCTGGGTGCGCGGAGTCTGCGCACGGCCATCGCGCACGCGGCCGGCGGCATGGGCGCCGTCGTCGCCCCGATGCGCCGCCGGGGCTGGACCCGGCTGTCCCTCATCGACCCGGCGTTCGGCCCGGCCGCGGCCGCCGCGACCGCGCCCCCGGAGCGCGGGTTCGCCCGGCCGCTGCTGGTGACCGCCGACGAGCTCGCGCTGGCCGCCGAGGGCGGCCGGCCGGAGGAGCTCGCCCTTCGGTCACCAGCGGTGGACAAGCCCTGGATCCGGGACATGCTCTACCGCTGAGCGGATCGCGTCTGGGAGACTCGGTCGCCGTGCCCCCTTCCCGCCAGCTGGTCCTGGCCTCCGCGTCCCCGGCTCGCCTGCGCCTGCTCCAGGGCGCCGGCCTCGACCCGTCGGTCGTCGTCAGCGGGGTCGACGAGTCGGCGATGACGGCTGGTGATCCGCGAACGCTGGTCCAGTCCCTCGCCGAGGCGAAGGCCGACGCGGTTGCCGCGACGGTCGGGGACGCCCTGGTCCTTGGTTGCGACTCCCTGCTGGATCTCGACGGTGAGGCCCTTGGCAAGCCGCGGTCGTCCAACCATGCGGTCGCCCGTTGGCAGCGGATGCGCGGCCGGTCCGGGATCCTGCTGACCGGCCACTGCCTCATCGACACCGCGACCGGTGAGCGGGCCGGCGAGGTTGCCGCGACGACGGTGCGTTTCGGTCGGCCGAGCGACGAGGAGATCACGGCCTACGTCGCCACCGGCGAGCCGCTGCACGTCGCGGGCGCCTTCACCCTCGACGGCCGGTCCGGCCCGTTCATCGACGGGATCGACGGCGACCCTGGCAACGTCCTCGGGTTGTCGCTTCCGCTGCTGCGCGTCCTGCTCGACCGGCTCGGCGTACGCCTGGTGGACCTGTGGTGTTGAAGATCGGACCGCTCGCGGTCGACCCGCCGATCGTGCTCGCCCCGATGGCCGGCGTCACCAACGCGGCCTTCCGGCGGCTGTGCCGGTCGTTCGGCGCCGGGCTCTATGTCAGCGAGATGGTGTCGGCGCGGGCACTGATCGAGGGCAACGACAAGACCAACGCGATGGTCGCCTTCGCCGACGACGAGGACGTGCGCAGCGTCCAGCTGTACGGCGTGGACCCGGGCGTCGTGGGCGAGGCGGTACGACGGGTTGTCGATCTCGGCGTGCACCACGTCGACCTCAACACCGGCTGCCCCTCGCCGAAGGTGACCCGCCGCGGCGGCGGGGCGGCGCTGCCCGCGCACCCGGTGCTGTTCGCCTCGATCGTGGCGGCCGCAGTCCGCGCCGCTGGCTCGGTGCCGGTCACGGTCAAGATGCGCAAGGGGCTCGACGACGCCACCTTGACCTATCTCGAGGCCGGCCGGGCCGCTGCCGAGGCAGGCGCCGCCGCCGTCGCCCTGCACGCCCGGACCGCCGAGCAGCTCTACTCCGGGCGGGCCGACTGGGCCGCCATCGCCACCCTCAAGCAGGCGCTCCCGGGCACCCCGGTGCTCGGCAACGGCGACGTGTGGGCGGCTCCGGACGCGCTGCGCATGATGGCCGAGACCGGCTGCGACGGGGTCGTTGTCGGCCGTGGGTGCCTGGGCAAGCCGTGGCTGTTCCGCGACCTGGCCGACGCGTTTGCCGGCCACCCGGTGCAAAGATCATCCACCCTCGGCGAGGTGGCAACGATCATGAAACGACACGCCCGGCTACTCGTCGAGCACTTCGCCGATGAGGCGCACGGCGTGCGCGACTTCCGCAAACACACCGGCTGGTATCTCACCGGCTACCCGGCCGGCGGCGAGATGCGACGGCGGCTCGCCCTGTCGGCGACCCTGGCCGAGCTCGACGGGCTGCTCGATCAACTCGACCCGACCGCCGAGCTGCCCGCGGGCTCGGAGCAGCTGCCGCGCGGCCACCTGCAGGGCCCCAAGGAGGTCAGCCTGCCGGAGGGCTGGTTGGCGGCTCGGCAGGATCCGACCCCCCCGGACGGGGCCGACCGGGCCTTCGGCGGCTGAGCCACGGCCTCGGCGTGCCGGATCTGCTGGAGGGGACGACCACAACAGCAGCACCGCGGCGCTGACCGGCCCGCGATGCTGGCCCATTGAGCGTGACTCCAGGGGGACGCTCTCCGCTCCCTGCTGTTGTGGTCGCTGCAGGCCCGCAACCCGCGGCCGCTCGCGCGGAACCCGGTGACCCAGGTGAACCCGAGCTCCCGGTGACCCCGGTGAACTCGAGCCCCCGGTGATCCACGGATGCTCGGGCACCCGGATGATCTTTGCGTGCGTGGCCACCCATCCGTGGATCAACCCAGGAGGCGGCCGGGCGATGCTGGGCCTCACAACTCTTGCGGGACCGGAGCGCTGCGCGGCGGGCTCAGGCGGTGCGCTCGGCCGAGTCCATCGCCGGTTCGAGCCGGGCGATCGCCTCGACGATGCGGCGCGCCACTTCCTGTGCGGTCAGACCGATCTCGGCGTGCACCTGGGCACGGGTGCCGTGGTCGAGGAACGTTCGTGGGATGCCGATGTCGCGGGTGGGCACGTCGATGTCGGCGTCCCGCAGGGCTTGCGACACGACTGAGCCAACCCCGCCGGTGCGACCGTTGTCCTCCACGGTGACGACCAGCCGGTAGCCGCGGGCCAGCTCGACGAGCTCGGGCGCGACCGGGGTGACCCAGCGCGGGTCGACGACCGTCACCCCGATCCCCTGGTCCCCAACCCGGCCCGCGACCTCGAGCGCCACCCGGGCCATTGCGCCGACCGCGACCAGCAGCACGTCGTCACCCTCGTCCCGGCGCAGGACATCGACGGTGCCCCGCCGCTCGATCGCCGCGATGTCGTCGCCGACCGCACCCTTGGGAAAGCGCAGGACGGTCGGCCCGTCATCGACGGCGAGCGCCTCGCGAAGCTCCTCGCGCAGGGTGGGCTCGTCGCGGGGCGCGGCGATCCGGATGCCCGGCACGACCTGCAGGATCGACAGGTCCCACATGCCGTTGTGCGAGGCGCCGTCCTCACCGGTGATTCCGGCCCGGTCAAGCACGAAGGTCACCGGCAGCCGGTGCAGCGCGACATCCATCAGGGCCTGGTCGAACGCCCGGTTGAGGAAGGTGGCGTAGAGGCAGACGACCGGATGCATCCCGCCGACCGCGAGGCCGGCTGCGGAGGTCACGGCGTGCTGCTCGGCGATGCCGACGTCGATCGTGCGGTCCGGATAAGCTTGTGAGAAGCGCTGAAGGCCAACAGGTTGCAGCATCGCGGCCGTGATCGCGACGACGTCCGGCCGCCCCTCGCCGGCGGCGACCATCTCGTCGGAGAACACGTTGGTCCAGGAGCGGGCAGCCGGGGTGAGCCCTTTTCCGGTGAGCGGATCGGTGCCGACCCCGACGCTGTGCAAGCAGTCCGCCTCGTCGTCGACCGCCGGCTGATAGCCGTAGCCCTTGACCGTCACGGCGTGCACGATGACCGGCCCGCCGAAGTCCTTGGCCCGGCGCAGCGCCGACTCCATCGCCTGTTCGTCGTGGCCGTCGATCGGCCCGACGTACTTCAAGCCAAGGTCCTCGAACAGCACCTGCGGCTGCAGAAAGTCCTTGATCCCACGCTTGAGCCCGTGCAGCGCCTCGTAGATCGGCGGTCCGATCAGCGGGGTGCGCGACAGCACCGCCTTGACGACATCGAGGGTCTGTTCGTACTGCGGGGTCATCCGCAGCGACGCGAGATGCTCTGCCAGTCCACCGATCGTGGGCGAATACGAGCGTCCGTTGTCGTTGAC
>JAYTOZ010000229.1:0-18208 GCA_043747515.1 Frankiales bacterium
AATTGCTGCTCGACACCGCGGGCGCTCCGACCGGCGCGATGCTGGCCGCCGGCACCGCCGTGCCGATCACAAACCGGTCGCTGCTGCTGCTCAAGGCGCTGCGCACACGGTCGAGACACCAAGGGTGACGACCGAGAACCGCCGTACGACCATCGACCGGCTGCTCCGGCTCTCCCGCCAGACCCTGCTCGACCGGGTCGACGTGCTCGAGCTGGCTGCCATCGAGCTGCTCATGACCGGTGGCCTTCCAGACGCGACGCTCGCCGCTGCCCGTACGACGGCCCATCAGCTGATCTCGTTGGGCACGTTCGGGGTCCAGCGGGGCTCGGCGCTTGCCCGCGAGGCGTCCGAATTGTTGCTGCAGGAGCCGATGGCGGCCGACGCCGGTGCGTTGCTGGCCGAGTTCGCCCTTGGTATCCGCGACGCGATCACGACGGCCGCCGAGCCGGTGAGCGAGGAGCCGGTGCCGCGGATCACCCGGCCGGGCACCCGGGTGCTGATCGTCGAGGACGACGAGTTGATGGTGTCCCTGCTGACCCGGGCTCTGCTGGAGAGCGGCTGCGAGGTGACCCACGTGTGCGACGGGCTCGCCGCCATCGAGCGGCTGTCTGCCGACGACCTGCCGGAGCTCATCCTGCTCGACATCGACCTGCCGGGTCTGGACGGCTTCTCGGTCCTGCGCAACCTGCGTGACCGGGGGCTGTTGAAGCACACCCGGGTCGTCGTGCTCTCCGCACGCGGCAGCGAGCAGGACGTGCTGGGCACCCTGGAGCTCGGTGCAAGTGACCACGTCACGAAGCCGGTCTCCCTCCCAGTGCTGCTGGCCCGCGTGAAGCAGCTGCCCGGACGGCCCTGACGTGCTCGGGCTGCTGGTCGTCGCGGCATGCGTCATGGCTGCCCTGACGCTCGCCGCCCTGTGCACCTGCCTCACCGTCCGGGACTCCCGGGTCCGCCGGCGGCGGGCCATCGTCGGTTTGCTTGCGGCACGGTCGGGCGGACCCCTGGACCGACCCCGATCCAGCCGGGTACGGCGCTCGATCGTGTTGGAGCTGGCGGACCGCCTCGACGGCAGCAGCCTGCGCGAGCAGGTGCCGTGGGTGGGCGAGGTCAGGCAGCAGGGCCTGCGCGACCTGCGCAGCCGGCGGTGGGTACGCCGGGCGAGAGGTCTGCGGATCCTGTACCCGCTAGGCGTCGGCGACGTCGTCATCCGGGCGGCGCTCGCCGATCACGATCCCCGGGTCCGGACGCTGGCGGCGAGCCTGGCCGGTGGCCGGACCGATCCGCGGCTCCTCAGGCGGCTGGTCACCATGCTGGACGACCCGACCCCCGCTGTTCGGCACGCGTCCCTCGACGCCCTGACGCGCCGCGCCGCAGGCAGCACCCAGGCCCTGTACGACGCGCTGTGCGGCACGCCGGTGCTCGCCCTGGCCGAGCTGCGCGAGCAGGACAGCCTGGCCGCGCAGCACGACAGCGCGGCCACCCAGGCGGCGCTGGAGTCCCAGATGAGGGAACCGTCAGCCACCGGCGCGGCGCACACCGCGACGGTCGCGCCGGGCTTGGTGGTGGTCACCGTGCCGTCTGGGCGCGCCGGGTCGGCCGGGACGCTGCCCCGGCCGCTGCGCGCGAGCACGCTGCCCTCGGAGCAGACCCGGACGCTGCTGCTGATCCTGCGGGCCTGCGCGGCGTCCGCGGAGGAGTCCCTGTTGCCGGCCACCAGCCGGTTCCTCACCGATGCCCGTCCCGACGTACGGGCCGCCGCTGTGCGCACGCTGGCCGTCCTCGGCGAGCGGGTGGAGGCGTTCGTCCCGGCGCTGTCGGACCCCGACGGCCGGGTCCGGGCCGAGGCCGTCGCCGCGCTCGGCCGGCTCGGCGCCAGGTCGCTCGCCGGCCGGTTGGCGGCGGCGCTCTCGGACCGCGACCACGGCGTGCGGGCCGCGGCCGCCACGGCGCTGTCCCGGCTGGACGGGGCCGGCCGGCTGCTGCTGCAGCACGCGATGCGTGGAGCCGACCGCTTCGCCGCCGACGCCGCCCGGGGCGCCCTCGGCCTGCCCCCGGGCCAGCCGGAGCCGGCGAAATCCGAGCCGCTCGACGAGACGGTTGACGTGCGACCTGCCCAAGAGCCCGTGCGCGTATGACCCTGACCGTGCTCGGGGTCATCCGTGCGTTCAATGTGCTCCTGCTGATCTACGTCGTGCTCGTCAGCGCCCTGCAGCTGACCCTGCTGGTCGCCGCCGGCCTGGACCTGCGCGAGCACCGGCGGGGCACCAGGTTCGCGCTGCGTCAGCGGTTGCTGTCGTCCACGGTGCTCCCCCGGGTCAGCGTGCTCGCCCCGGCGTACAACGAAGAGGCGACCGCCGTGGCGAGCGTCACGGCCCTGTTGACACTGATGTACCCCCAGCTCGAGGTGGTCGTCATCAACGACGGGTCCTCGGACAACACGATGGGCGTCCTGATCGAGGCGTTCGACCTCGTGCCGGTCCCACAGACGTTCCGCCAGGTCCTGCCGATCGCCACGGTCCGGGCGGTCCTGCGCTCGCGGACGACGCCTGCCCTGGTGGTCGTCGACAAGGAGAACGGCGGCAAGGCGGACGCGCTCAACACCGGGCTGTGCGTCGGGACGGGGGACCTGGTGTGCGCCATCGACGCAGACACCCTGGTCGAGCCGGACGCGTTGCTGCGGATGGTCCGGCCCTTCCTGGACACCGACGACTGCGTCGCGGCCGGCGGCACCATCCGGGTGGCCAACGGCAGCGAGGTGCGGCTGGGCCGGGTGACCAACATCCGCACCCCCGGCAGCTGGCTCGCCGGTGTGCAGTCGGTGGAGTACGTGCGGGCGTTCCTGTTCGGCCGGCTGGGTTGGAACCGGCTGGGTGGCAACCTGATCATCTCGGGCGCCTTCGGCCTGTTCCGCCGCGAGGACGTGCTGTCCACCGGCGGCTACCTGCACGGTTCGGTGGGTGAGGATATGGAGCTCGTCGCGCGGCTGCGCCGCCGGGGGCGGGACGGCGTGCCGTCCCGGGTGCACTTCGTGCCCGATCCGGTCGCCTGGACCGAGGTGCCGGACTCGGTAAAGGTCCTCGGCCGGCAGCGGGACCGTTGGCACCGGGGTCTGTCCCAGGTGCTCTGGGACTACCGTGGGTCGATCTTCAACCCTCGCGACGGGGTGCTCGGGTTGGTGGTGTATCCCTACTTTTTGATGGTCGAGCTGCTGGCCCCGGTCATCGAGGCGGTCGGTCTCGTCGCCTTCGTCGTCATCATCGCGATCGGGGCCATCGACGTGCCGTTCGCGATCGCGATCTTCGGGCTCGCCTACTGCTTCGCCGTCCTGCTCTCGCTGCTCGCGGTGCTGCTGGACACCTGTACCTCGCACCCGCCGCCCTCGCGCGGCGACCTGTGCCGGCTGGCCCTGTGGTCGATCCTCGAACCGCTCGGCTACCGCCAGCTGACCGTCTACTGGCGGCTGAAGGGCATCGTCGGCTTCCTACGCGGCCGCTCCGAGTGGGGCGTGATGACCCGCAGCGGCTTCGAGTCAGCGACCTAGCGCCGCCATGATCGCCTCGGCGCCGTCTCCTTTGAGGACGACGGGGACGCCGACCGGCTGGCTGGGCATCGTGCCGGTGTGCAGGACCACCCGTGGCTGCTGCTGCTGCACGACCGGCTCCTGCAGGAGCTCCAGGCCATGCCCGTCCGGCAGCTGCCCGTCGACGATGATCGCGTCGACGCCGTCGAGCAGCGGTCGCGCCTCGGCCAGCGAACCTGCCGTAAGCACCTCGTAGCCCTCCCGGCTCAGCAGCGAGCGCAGAATTCTGATGACGAGGGGATCGTCGTCGACGAGCAACACAATCACTGCGGTCAGCTGCCGACGAGTGGTCGCAGCGGGATGCCGTGCAACCGGTGTGGGTCCGGGAGCCGCCGACGGCGGGTCATGTGCAGCAGGACCAGGACCGACGCGGCGGCGGCGTAGACGCACCACAGCGAGTCGAACGTTTCGGCGTAGAGCACGAGCACCGTCACGATGCCGACGAGGTTGAGCCCGCCGAACGCCACGATGGACCGATAGCCCGACAGCAGTGCCGAGCCGAGCACGGCCACGATGGAGAGCACGGCCCACCCGTCGCCGTTGTCGACGGCGGTGACGTATTCCAGCCCATGGGGATGCTCGATCACGCGCACCGGACGCGACAGGACCGCCGCCCCCAGGTAGGCCGAGACGACCAGGCCCAGCGCCACGAACGGCGCCTCCCGCAGCCGCGCGCCGCGGGGCTCCAGGAGCAGAACCGACAGCGGCAACAGGGTGGGCAGCACCGGTGGGGCGATCAGGACGCAGGCGAGCACCGCCGCCTCGCCGCCATCGGCCGAGACGTTGCCGGCCAGGCGGGCCCAGACCACCGCCTCGATGAGCTGGTGCACGGCGAAGCACATGGGCTCAGGCCTGGGCAAGCAGCCCGAGATCGGCGTCGCCGGGCAACAGCGCGGAGTGCGGCAGGACCCGCACGGTGTAGCCGAACGAGCCGGCCCGCTCGAGCGGCACCAGCCCTTCGAACCGCGGGAAGCCATCGTCGCCGGTGCCGGTCTGCCGCAGCGGCACGCAGGTCGGGCGGTGCAGGTCGTCGTGCTCATCGACGCGGCCGTAGACCGCCTCGACGCACACGTCCTCGGGGCGGAGCCCGGCGAGGTCGACGGTGGCGACGACCGTCATCGTGGCGCCGACCTGTGGGGCGTCGTCCATGCCACTGGCATCGACGCTCAGGACTCGGACGCCGGGCCACTTCGAGGTGACCTCCGCGCGCCAGGCCGAGAGGTGCTTAGCGGGGCCGAACCCCTGCTGTGCGAGGGCTCTCGACGCGGCCGCGGCCGGCGCGTAGAGCTCGTGCACGTAGTCGCACACCATCCGGCTGGCCAGCACCTTCGGGCCGAGGGTCAGCAGGGTGTGCCGGACCATGTCGACCCAGCGCTGCGGCACGCCGCCCGCGTCGACGTCGTAGAACCGGGTCCGGACCTGCTTTTCCACCAGCTCGTAGAACGCGGTCGCTTCGAGATCGTCTCGCCTGCTTGGGTCCTCGACGCCGTCCGCGGTCGGGATCGCCCAGCCGTTCTCCCCGTCGTACATCTCATCCCACCAACCGTCGAGGATCGACAGGTTCAGGCCGCCGTTCAGAGCGCTCTTCATCCCGCTGGTACCGCACGCCTCGAGCGGGCGGAGCGGATTGTTCAGCCAGACGTCGCAGCCGCCGTAGAGGTAGCGGGCCATGCCGATGTCGTAGTCGGGCAGGAACGCGATTCGGTGCCGCACGTCCCGGCCGTCGGCGAACCGCACGATCTGCTGGATCAGCTCCTTGCCGCCGTCGTCGGCCGGGTGGGACTTGCCGGCAATGACCAGCTGGATCGGTCGCTCCGGGTCGAGCAGCATCGCGGTCAGCCGATCGGGGTCACGCATCATCAGCGTCAACCGCTTGTACGACGGGACGCGGCGGGCGAAGCCGATCGTGAGCACGTCGGGGTCGAACACCGAGGCGGTCCAGCCGAGCTCGGCCTCGGTGGCGCCCCGCTGCAGCCAGGACTGGCGCAGCCGGTCGCGGACCTCCTGGACGAGGCGTTCACGTAGCACCCGGCGGACCGCCCAGATGCTGGTATCGGCGACTTTGGCGATGTCCTCCCAGCCCTTCGCGTCGGTGTTGATGAGCGGGTTCGCCTCGCGGCCGGCCAGCTCCATCACCTCGCGGGCGACCCAGGTCGGGGCGTGCACCCCGTTTGTCACCGAGCTGATCGGCACCTCGGCGGTGTCGAATCCCGGCCACAGCCCGGCGAACATCCCGCGGCTGACGATGCCGTGCAGCTTGGCCACACCGTTGCGCCGCTGAGCCATCCGCAGGCCCATGTGGGCCATGTTGAACACCGAGCCGTCCTGCTCCGCGCCGAGTTCGAGGATGCGATCCACTGACAGCCCGCCGAAGTCGGCGAAGTAGCGCGCCACCAGCTCGCGCGGGAACCGGTCGATGCCGGCCGGGACCGGGGTGTGGGTGGTGAACACCGTGCCGGCCCGCACCGCCTCGCGCGCCTCGTCAAAGGACAGGCCGTGACCGACGAGCTCGCGGATCCGCTCCAGGCCGAGGAAGCCGGCATGCCCCTCGTTGGTGTGGAACACCTCCGGCGCCGGGTCGCCGGTCAGGGCGGTGTAGGCCCGGATAGCCCGGACGCCGCCGATGCCGAGCAGCATCTCCTGGTGCAGTCGGTGGTCCGACCCGCCGCCGTAGAGCCGATCGGTGACCTGGCGCTCGGCCGGCGCGTTGTCCTCGATGTCGCTGTCGAGCAGCAGCAGCGGGACCCGGCCGACCTGGGCCTTCCAGACCTGGGCGGCGAGCGTGCGCCCCTCGGGCAACCCAACGGCAATCTTGAGCGGGGTCCCGTCGCTACCGGTCAGCAGAGTCAGCGGCAAGCCGTGTGGGTCGAGCGGCGGGTAGCGCTCCTGCTGCCACCCCTCGAGATTGAGGCTCTGCTTGAAGTAGCCGGCCCGGTAGAGCAGACCGACGCCGAGGATCGGCACGCCGAGGTCGGATGCTGCCTTGAGATGGTCGCCGGCCAGGATGCCGAGGCCACCGGAGTACTGCGGCAGCACCTCGGTGATGCCGAACTCGGGTGAGAAATAGCCGATCGAGGCCGGCGCGTCCTGCAGCGACTGATACCACTTGGGCTCGGTGAGGTAGACCTGCAGATCGGCGTGCACGTCGCGCAACCTGGCCAGGAAAGCCGCGTCGGTAGCCAATTCGGCCAGCCGCTCGGGGGCGACCTCGCCGAGCAACCGCACCGGGTCCCGGCCGACCTCGTGCCAGGTCGCCGGGTCGACCGAGGCGAACAGGTCCAGCGACGCCGGGTGCCACGACCACCGCAGGTTCATGACCAGCTCCGCCAGCGGCGCGAGCGGGCTCGGGAGTGCCAGGCGGACGGTGAACCTGCGGAGAGCTCTCACGACGCAGAACCTAGTCCCCGGCGCAGCGGGCGGCGGACCCCCGGCGTTCGCGGCCCGCCGGCGTGGGTACGGTCGGCACAATGGTGGGAAGAATCGTGATCACAGACGTCCGGCCGACTGTCTCGTCCGGTCGCGCTCCCGCGCGGTCGGTCACCGGGCAAGCGGTGCCGGTGTCGGCAGTCGTCTTTCGAGAGGGCCACGACGCGGTCGGTGCCAACGTCGTGATCAAGCGCCCGGACGGCGCCAAGGCGGCCCTGCTACGGATGCAGCCGGGCGACAACGACGTGTGGTCGGTGCCGGTCGTCACCGACTGCCAAGGTCGCTGGACCTTCGTGGTCGAGGGATGGGGCGATCCGCTCGGCACCTGGTGGCACGACGCGCCGTTGAAAGTCGATGCCGGCGTCGATGTCGAGTTGATGCTCGAGGAGGGTGCGCTGCTGTTCGAGCGTGCCGCGAAGGACGTCCCACGCGAGCTGCGGCCAGGGGTTCAGGAGGTCATCAGCGCGCTTCGCGACGAGGCGCGGACCCCGGCCGAGCGGATGGCTGTCGCGACCGACCCGGCGCTCATCTCGCTGCTGCAGCCCTTCCCGGTCCGCGAGTTGGTGACCCGGTCGGAGACCCGGGCGATCTGGGTCGACCGGGAACGCGCCCTCTTCGGCAGCTGGTACGAATTGTTCCCCCGCAGCGAAGGGGCGACGACCGCCCCCTTGACATCGGGGACCTTCGCAACGGCGATGCAGCGCCTACCCGCCGTCGCCGAGATGGGCTTCGACGTCGTCTACCTGCCGCCGATCCACCCCATCGGCACCGTCAACCGCAAGGGCCCGAACAACTCCCTGACGCCTGGCCCGGATGACCCGGGATCACCTTGGGCGATCGGCTCGGTCGAGGGTGGCCACGATGCCATCCACCCGGAGCTCGGCACGATCGAGGATTTCGACGCCTTCGTCGCGCGGACCCGGGAACTCGGCATGGAGGTCGCGTTGGACCTCGCCCTGCAGTGCGCGCCGGACCACCCATGGGCCACTGAGCACCCGGAGTGGTTCACCACCAGGGCGGACGGCACGATCGCCTACGCCGAGAACCCGCCCAAGAAATACCAGGACATCTATCCGCTGAACTTCGACAACGACCCGGCTGGTCTGTACGCCGAGGTCCTCCGGGTCGTCCGGCACTGGACCTCGCACGGGGTGCGGATCTTCCGGGTCGACAACCCGCACACGAAGCCGCTGGAGTTCTGGCAATGGCTGATCGCCGAGGTGAAGACGACCGAGCCCGACGTGCTGTTCCTGGCCGAGGCCTTCACCCGGCCGGCGATGATGCACGAGCTGGGCCGGATCGGCTTCACCCAGAGCTACACCTACTTCACCTGGCGGGTCGGCAAACACGAGCTCCAGGACTACGCCCTCGAGCTCGTCGCCGCCTCGACGTACATGCGGCCGAACTTTTTCGTGAACACCCCCGACATCCTGCATGCATCACTGCAGTACGGCGGTCCGCCGGTGTTCAAGATCCGGGCGGCACTGGCTGCCCTGCTGGCCCCCTCCTGGGGGGTCTACGCCGGCTACGAGCTGTTCGAGCACGTGGCTGTGCGCCCCGGCTCGGAGGAATACCTCGATTCGGAGAAATTCCAGCTGCGGCCGCGGGACTGGACCAGGACCGACACCCTGGCGCCGTACCTGACCATGCTCAATCGGGTACGCCGTGACCACCGGGCCCTGCATTGGCTCGACAACATCGTGTTCCACGACGTCGACAGCCCCGACCTGCTGGCGTTCAGCAAACGGACCGGGGACGACTGCGTCCTGGTCGTCGTCAACCTCGACCCGCACGGTGCCCGTGAGGCCACCGTGCACGTCGATCTGCCGGCGCTGGGGCGCGGCTGGGAGGACACCGTCCTCATGCACGACGAGGTGACCGGCGCCGACTACACCTGGGGCGCCCACAACTACGTTCGGCTCGACCCGTTCGTCGAGCCCGCGCACATCTTCGTGGTCGGCCGGTGACCTCTCCGGGGCAAGACTACGAGCACGGCGAGCTGGTCAGCCTGGAGCAGTCACGTGACCCGCTGTGGTTCAAGCGCGCGGTCTTCTACGAAGTCCTCATCCGCGGCTTTGCCGACAGCGACGGCGACGGCACGGGTGACATCCGCGGCTTGACCGGCAAACTGGACTACCTGCAGTGGCTGGGCATCGATTGCGTCTGGCTGCTGCCGATCTACGAGTCGCCACTGCGAGACGGTGGCTACGACATCAGCGACTTCATGAAAGTGCTGCCGGAGTTCGGCGACCTGGGCGACTTCGTCCAGCTCGTGGATGAGGCCCACAAGCGCGGTATGCGCATCATCGCCGACCTCGTGATGAACCACTCGAGCGACCAACACCCGTGGTTCCAGGCGTCCCGGGACGATCCGACCGGGCCATACGGCGACTACTACGTCTGGTCCGACACCGACGAGCGGTACAGCGAGGCACGGATCATCTTCGTGGACACCCAGAAGTCCAACTGGACCTGGGATCCGGTACGTCAGCAGTATTACTGGCATCGGTTCTTCAGCCACCAACCCGACCTCAACTACGACAACCCGGCCGTCGCCGACGCGATGATCGAGGTGCTGAAGTTCTGGATGGACCTCGGCATCGACGGTTTCCGGCTCGACGCGGTGCCCTACCTGTTTGTGCGGGAGGGCACCAACGGGGAGAACCTGCCCGAGACCCATGCCTACCTCAAGCGGGTGCGACGCGAGATCGACGCGCTCTACCCCGACCGGATCCTGCTCGCCGAGGCCAACCAGTGGCCGGCGGACGTGGTCGAATATTTCGGTGATCCCGACAAGGGCGGTGACGAATGCCAGATGGCCTTCCACTTCCCGTTGATGCCCCGGCTGTTCATGGCGGTCCGCCGTGAGTCCCGCTACCCGATCTCAGAGATCCTGGCCAACACCCCGGCCATCCCGGACGGCTGCCAGTGGGGAATCTTCCTGCGCAATCACGACGAGTTGACCCTTGAGATGGTGACCGACGAGGAACGCGACTACATGTACGCGGAGTACGCCAAGGACCCGCGGATGAAATCCAACGTCGGCATCGCCCGCCGACTGGCGCCCCTGCTGGAGAACAGTCGCAACCAAATCGAGTTGTTCACCGGGCTGCTGCTGTCGCTGCCGGGTTCGCCGGTCCTGTACTACGGCGACGAGATCGGTATGGGCGACAACATCTACCTTGGCGACCGCGACGGCGTGCGGACGCCGATGCAGTGGAACCCCGACCGCAACGCAGGTTTCTCGGCCGCGGACCCGCAGCGCCTCTACCTCCCGCTGATCCTGGACCCCGTCTACGGCTACCAGGCGCTCAACGTCGACGCGCAGATGCGCTCGTCGAGTTCGCTGCTGAACTGGACCCGCAAGATGCTCGATGTGCGGCGAAAGCACCCCGTCTTCGGCATGGGCAGCTTCGAGGAGCTCGGCACGAGCAACCCGTCGGTGCTCGCCTTCGCCCGGGAGTTCGGCGACGACCGGGTCTTGTGCGTCAACAACCTGTCCCGCTTCCCGCAGCCGGTCGAGCTGGACCTGTCGAAGTATCAGGGCTGCATGCCGGTCGAGCTCACCGGCCTGGTGCACTTCCCCCCGGTCGGCGAGCTGCCCTACCTGCTGACCCTCGCGGGCCATGGCTTCATCTGGTTCGCACTGCAACCTCGGGAGGCGCGGTGACGGTCGAAGCCCTGTTGATGGCTTGGCTCCCCCGACAGCGTTGGTTCGGCGGCAAGGGCCGCGACGTGGACGGGGTCGCCATCGTGTCCGGTGCGACGTTGCTCGAGGGCGACCCGCAGGTCCGTCTGGTGCTCCTCGAGGTCAGCTTCACCGACGGGGACAGCGACCACTACCAACTGCTGCTCGGGGCGACGTCCGGGCCGGTCGAACAGCGACTCGAACACGCCGTGCTCGGCGCCCATGACGGATCAGTGCTCTACGACGCGGTCCACGACCAGGGTGCTGCCGGCGCACTGCTGCAGCACCTGGCCGCCGGCGACGACGTCGACGGGCTGTCGTTCATCAACGCCGACGAGGTGGACCCGAGCCTGAGCAGCCGGGTGCTGACCCTCGAGCAGAGCAACACCTCGCTGGTCTACGGCGACGAGGTCATCCTCAAACTGTTCCGACGGTTGCAGCCCGGGGCCAACCCTGACATCGAGGTGACCAAGGCGCTGTCGGATGCGGGGAGCACCCATGTCGCCCGCCCGCTGGCCTGGTTCGACGGCGTCGTGCACGGCCAGACCACGACGCTCGGTCTGCTCCAGCCGTTCCTGAAGTCGGCCAGTGAAGGCTGGGCGATGGCCACCGCCAGCGTACGGGACCTGTTCGCCGAGGGCGACCTGCACGCCGGCGAGGTGGGCGGTGACTTCGCCGCGGAGTCCGACCGGCTCGGCGAGGCCACCGGCGACGTGCACACCCTGCTGGCCGAGGTTCTCGAGTCGCGCACCGCCGGTCCGCCCGAGTCGCAACAGACCGCCCATCAGCTCCACGAACGGCTCGAGGCGGCGCTGGCCATCGTCCCGGAGCTCGCACCGCACGCGGTCGCCATCAGGACGTCGTACGACGTCGTGGCCGACCGGACCGCACCGGTGCCGGTGCAGCGGGTGCACGGGGACTACCACCTCGGGCAGGTGCTGCGGACGGCTGACGGCTGGGTGCTGCTCGACTTCGAGGGCGAGCCGACCCGGCCGCTGGCAGAGCGGCGAGCGCTGATGAGCCCGCTGCGCGACGTCGCCGGCATGCTGCGGTCATTCGACTACGCGGCCCGCTACCTGCTCGCCGAGCGAGGTGGGGAGCCACAGCTGGCGTACCGCGCAGCGGAGTGGGCACAGCGCAACAGATCCGCCTTCTGCGACGGCTACGCCCGTGCGGTCGGCGCCGACCCTCGCGACGAGGTGGCCCTTCTGCTGGCCTTCGAGCTCGATAAGGCGGTCTACGAAG
This sequence comes from Frankiales bacterium, assembly GCA_043747515.1. GTDB lineage: Bacteria > Actinomycetota > Actinomycetes > Mycobacteriales > SCTD01 > JAYSQK01. The sequence goes on from JAYTOZ010000229.1 coordinate 11,940, forward strand.
TGGTCTACGAAACGCGCAACCGCCCTACCTGGGTGCACATCCCGCTGGGCTCCATCAAGCGGCTCGTCGGAGCTGTCGGATGACCGGGCCGCCGCGGCGCAACCCCCGCCGGAAGGCGTCAAGGCCCAGTCCGACCAGGCCGGTGGCTGTTGACGGTCCGAGCGCCGAGGAGCTCGACCGGCTGGTCGGTGGCGCGCACCACGACCCGCACGGGTTGCTCGGGATGCACCAGGTCAACGGCGGCGTTGTCGTGCGGGCCCTGCGGCCGGGCGCCGAGGCCGTCGTGGCCCTGGTCGGCGGTGAGCGGATCGACCTGGCCCACCTGCACGACGGCGTGTGGGAGGCCCTGCTGCCCGGCGGCACGGTCACCGACTACCGCCTGGAGATCACCTACGGCGGCCAGGTTTATCCCGGCGACGACCCCTATCGCTATCTGCCGACACTCGGCCAGGTCGACCTCCATCTGATCGGCGAGGGCCGGCACGAGCAGTTGTGGCAGGTGCTCGGCGCGCACGTCCGTCGCTACGACTCCTCGGGTGGGCCGGTCACCGGCACCAGCTTCGCGGTGTGGGCGCCGAGTGCCCGCGGGGTCCGCGTCATTGGCGAGTTCAACGGCTGGGACGGCCGGAGCCACCCGATGCGCTCACTCGGCAGCAGCGGGGTGTGGGAATTGTTCCTGCCCGACGTCGGCACCGGCGCCCGCTACAAATTCCGGGTCCTCGGCGCCGACTCGGTGTGGCGCGACAAGGCCGACCCGATGGCCCGGCAGGCAGAGGTCCCGCCACTGACCGCGAGCGTCGTGGCGGAGTCGACGTACACCTGGGGGGACGGGCAGTGGCTGGACCGGCGCGCGGCCACACCGGCGCACGCGTCGCCGATGAGTTGCTACGAGGTGCATCTAGGCTCCTGGCGGCAGGGCTTGTCCTACCGCCAGCTCGCCGAACAGCTGGTGGAGTATGTCGGTTGGCTCGGCTACACCCATGTCGAGCTGCTGCCGGTGGCCGAGCACCCGTACGGCCCGAGCTGGGGCTATCAGGTCTCGTCGTACTACGCCCCGACCGCCCGCTTCGGCGATCCCGACGACTTCCGCTACCTCGTCGACCGTCTGCACCAGGCCGGGATCGGGGTCATCGTCGACTGGGTGCCGGCGCACTTCCCCAAGGACGACTTCTCCCTTGGCCGCTTCGACGGCACCCCGCTCTACGAGCACGCCGACCCGCGCCGCGGCGAGCAGATGGAATGGGGCACCTACGTCTTTGACTTCGGGCGCAGCGAGGTCCGCAACTTCCTCGTCGCCAACGCCGTCTACTGGCTCGAGGAGTTCCACATCGACGGCCTGCGGGTCGACGCAGTCGCCTCGATGCTCTATCTCGACTACTCCCGCAAGGAGGGCGAGTGGCTGCCGAATGCCTACGGCGGCCGCGAGAACCTCGATGCGGTGACGTTCCTGCAGGAGATGAACGCCGTCGTCTACCGGCGCGCACCCTCCGCGATCACCATTGCGGAGGAGTCGACGTCATGGCCCGGTGTCACGAGACCGACCCACCTCGGAGGGCTCGGCTTTGGCTTCAAGTGGAACATGGGTTGGATGCACGACTCGCTCGACTACGTCTCGCGGGAACCAGTCCACCGGGGTTATCACCATCACCAGATGACGTTCTCGATGGTCTACGCCTACTCCGAGAACTACGTGCTGCCGATCAGCCACGACGAGGTCGTGCACGGCAAAGGCTCGATGCTGCGCAAGATGCCCGGCGACCGGTGGCAGCAGTTGGCCAACGTCCGGGCCTATCTGGCTTTTATGTGGGCGCACCCGGGCAAGCAGCTGCTGTTCATGGGCTGTGAGTTTGCGCAGGAATCCGAGTGGAGCGAGCAGCGCAGCCTCGACTGGTGGCTGCTCGACCTGCCTGACCACCGAGGGGTGGCCCTGCTCGTCAAGGAGCTGAACACGGTCTACCGGACGACACCGGCCCTGTGGAGCCTCGACACCGAGGCGGCCGGCTTCTCCTGGATCGATGCAAACGACGCGGACGGCAACGTGTTCTCCTTCCTGCGCTTCGGCAGTGACGGCTCGGCGGTGGCTTGTGTGAGCAACTTCGCCGGCGTCCCGCACGAGGGCTACCGGATCGGGCTGCCGTGGGCCGGGGCGTGGCGCGAGGCCGTGAACACCGACGCGGAGGCCTATTCCGGTAGCGGTGTCGGCAACTTCGGCGGGGTCGAGGCGGTGGCCGACAGCTGGCACGGTCAGCCGGCGTCGGCAGTCCTGCGGCTGCCCCCGCTCGGCACGGTCTGGCTGACGAGCAGCCCACCAGCCTGACCCGCCTACGGTCTAGCTGCTGTGACCGTCACCTCGACCGGGCCTCGTCGTTGCGCGAGCTGGTAAGCCAATCGGCACCAGCGAAAAGGTAGCCCATGGGCGTTGGTCGTCCGCCGAGCCGCGAGGTCACCAACCCCGTCGGGGTCGCCGAGGTCAGCCGGGCCGCCAGCGCGACCGGCGCCGGTCTCGTCCTCGGCCTGAGCGGTGCCAGGCCCACCCTCGCACTCGGCCTGCCGACGCCCGCCCCGCTGCCGACCGCCTTCCCGCAGCCGATCAGCCCGGCCCCCACTCCGACCCCGGCGGTGGCGGACCCCGTCGCCACGCTGGTCTCCAAGCTCATCACGCCCACGGCGCCTGGCGCGCCCGGAGCAGCTCCCGGGAGCCGACCTGGCCGCCGCGTTGCTCGGCCAAGCGGGACGACCAGAGCGGCACCAAAACCGGCCAGACGACCGGCCGCGGCTCCCTACCCGGCAACGGGAACGAATGGTTGATCGACGGTCATGGCTTTTTCCGGCGACGGTGGAACGAGCGCACTCTGCTTCGAAGCATCCGACCGCAGGAGCAAACCGTGAGCCCGGCACCACCTGCAGGAGCGGCCCTCTAGAACAAGGCGTTCGCAAGCGAGCGCCGGCCCGTCACAATCCGCGGGTCGTCCGGATCGAGGACGCTGAACAGCTCCAGCAGGTGCACGCGGACCTGCTCGCGCTCCTCCCCCGCCGTGCGCCGGACGAAGCCGACCAGCCGGTCGATGGCCTCCTGGATGCGTTCGCTCAGGACCTCGACGTCGGCGGCCGCGGTCTGGGCCGCGGCATCGTCGGGGGCGGCCTGAGCCGCCGCCAGCACGGCCTGTGGGTCAACGCCGGTGGTCCGGCCAAGCAACGCCGCCCAGGCCTTGCCGAGCACCGCTTCGGGGTCGCCTGGCCGGCGGGCCAGCAGCGCGTCGTACGCCGCGGCAGCGGCCGGGTAGTCCTCCCGGCCGAGCGCGTCCTCGGCGGCAAGCAGCTCGGGCTCGATCGGGGCGGGCGCCGGCTCGGCCGGGGCCTGCCCGTCCGGACCAGGCAGCCCGGCCTGTTTGGCCGCGGCGAGCACCTGGTCGAGGAAGCTGCGGATGTCGGCTTCCGGCAGCGCGCCGGTGAAACCCTGGACGAGCCGGCCACCAAGGGCCAGCAGAATCGTCGGGATGCTCTGGATCTGCAGCTGCCCCGCGAACGCCTGGTTGGCGTCGACATCGAGCTTGGCCAGCACCCAGGCGCCGCCGTCGGCCTCGGCGAGGCGCTCGAGCACCGGCGAGAGCTGCTTGCACGGTCCGCACCACTCGGCCCAGAAATCGATCAGGACCGGCACCCGCAGCGAACGCTGCAGCACCTCGGTCTCGAAGGTCGCCTCGCTGACGTCGATGACATGCGACCCGGCCGACCTGGGGACGCCGGTCGGGGCCGGCCCGGAACCAGCCGGTGGGGTCGGCGAGCGCAGCCCCGACAGGTCGACGGCGCCGGCGATGTTGATGTCCGTTGGCCTCATCCGCATGCCAGCAGTCAACCGCACCAGCGGCCCGGCCCTTCGCCGGCGTACCCGCTTAGAACTGCGGCGGCTCGGTGTAGTTGCCCCAGAGCTGCCGTAGCACCCCGCAGACCTCGCCGAGGGTGGCCTCGGCCCGGATGGCGTCGAGCATCGGTGGGATCGTGTTGCCGTCGCCGCGGGCCACCTCGACCAGCGCCGCGAGCCTGGCTTGCACGAGGACTTCGTCGCGCCGGCACTTGCGGTCGAGCAACTCGCGCACCTGCACCGTCTCGACCTCGTGACTGACCCGCAGAATCTCCAGCGGCGCGTCGACCCCACCGGTGTGGCTGTTGACACCGACGACCAGCTTGTCGCCCTTCTCGACCGCCACCTGGTAGGAGAAGGCCGCCTCGGCGATCTCGGCCATGAACCAGCCGTCCTCGATGCCGCGCAGGATCCCCGATGTCATGTCACCCGAGCCCATCTCCCGCACCTTGGCGAAGATCGCCTCGGCCTGCGCCTCGATGGCGTCGGTGAGCTGCTCGACGTACCAGCTGCCGCCGAGCGGGTCCGCGACGTTGGCGACACCGGTCTCCTCGGCAATGACCTGCTGGGTGCGGATCGCAATCTGCGCCGCTTTCGCCGACGGCAGGGCCAGCACCTCGTCGAGGGCGTTGGTGTGCAGGGAGTTGGTGCCGCCGAGGACCGCCGCGAGCGCCTCCACGGCGGTGCGCACGATGTTGTTGTCAGGCTGCTGCGCGGTGAGCGAGACGCCGGCGGTCTGGGTGTGGAAGCGCAGCCACTGGGCCTTGTCGGTCTTGGCGCCGTAGACGTCGCGCAGCCACCGCGCCCAGATCCGGCGAGCCGCCCGGAACTTTGCGATCTCCTCGAAGAAGTCGATGTGTGCGTCGAAGAAGAACGACAGCCCGGGGGCGAACGTCTCGATATCGAGCCCCCGCGACAGGCCGAGCTCGACGTAGGCGAAGCCGTCAGCGAGGGTGAAGGCGAGCTCCTGTGCGGCCGTCGAACCGGCCTCACGGATGTGATATCCCGACACCGAGAGCGGCTTGTAGGCAGGGATGTATTCGGCGCAGTGCTCCATCAAGTCGCCGATCAGGCGAAGGTGCGGCTCGGGCGGGAAGAGCCACTCCTTCTGGGCGATGTACTCCTTGAAGATGTCGGTCTGCAAGGTCCCGTTGAGTACACCGGGGTCGACGCCCTGCCGCTCGGCCGCGACGAGATACATGCAGAACACCGGTACGGCGGGGCCGGAGATGGTCATCGAGGTCGTGACCTCGCCCAGCGGGATGTCGCGGAACAGCACGTCCATGTCGGCGGCCGAGTCGATCGCGACGCCGCAGTGGCCGACCTCGCCGAGGGACAAGGTGTCGTCGCTGTCACGGCCCATCAGCGTCGGCATGTCAAAGGCCACCGACAGGCCGCCGCCGCCCTCGGCCAGGATCATCTTGTAGCGCTCGTTGGTCTGCTCGGCGTTGCCGAAGCCGGCGAACTGCCGGATCGTCCACATCCGGCCGCGGTTGCCGGTCGCGTGCAGGCCGCGGGTGAAGGGGAACTCCCCCGGCCAGCCGATCCGCTCGAAGCCGTCATAGCTCGCGCCCGGCGTCGGCCCGTAGACCGGCTTGACGGTCTCGCCGGACAACGTTGTGAAATCGGCCTCGCGGGTGGTGGCCCGGTCGTACCGAGCCTGCCAACGAGCGCGACCGGCAGCGATTTCCTCGGGGGTCATGGCAGGCCTTTCGAGTGGACGGTTCCTGTCGGCAGGTTACCCAGTCGGCGCGCGTCGTAGGATCCGAACGTGGAGGTGCACCTGTTCTGTCCCTGGTGCGGCGGCGCACTCACGACCATGGGTCGGGCGCAGCGCTGCACGGTCTGCGACCGGACGCACCACCGCGATCCCAAGGTGGGCGTTGGGGTGGTCGTCCGCGACACCCACGGTCGGCTGCTGCTCGTCCGGCGCGGCATCCAGCCCGGCCTCGGCCAATGGTCGCTGCCCGCGGGCTATGTCGATGCCGACGAGGACCCGCGGGCCGCCGCGGCCCGCGAGTGCCTCGAGGAGGCCGGACTGGTGGTCGAGGTCGGCGCGGTCTGCGGCGTCTATCCCTCGACCGCCGGCGGGGCGTCGTTCTTTCTCGCCTTCGCCGCGACGGTCATCGGCGGTGCGCTCCAGGCCGGTGACGACGCGACCGACGCCAGGTATTTCCCGGACACCGATCTGCCACCACTGGCTTTCGAGAGCACCCGCGCGGCAGCCGGTCTCACCGACTGATTAGCGGCGCAGGCGGCGCACGAGCAGCACGAGCACGACGAGCCCGACCAGGACCGGGGCCAGTCGCTTCAGCACCGGCGAGCCCGCGGTGCCGAGCAGGTCGATGGCCTCGGCCGGCTTGACGATCCGCGGCGGCGGCGGCGGGACCGGGGTGCCCTGCTCCTC
>JAYTOZ010000230.1:0-4937 GCA_043747515.1 Frankiales bacterium
CTGGAGCCGCGGTGGGAGGGCCTGGACGGCCACCAGGTCCACCGCAATGTTCACGGCGTTCACGACCACACTGACCAGGGCCGGGGTGCGGGTGTCCTGCAGCGCATAGAAGGCCCGCAACTGCAATTGATACGCGCTGTAGGGCAGCAGGCCTACCGCGAACACCGCGAGCGTCGCGCCGATGTAGCGGGCTTGCTCGAGCGTCGTCAGCCCGTGCGAGAAGACCAGTGTCGCGATGGCGCCGCCCAGCACGACGTATGCCGCGACGGCAGGCACCAGCACTGCGGTGACCAGCCGAGTGCCCTGCGACAGGTGGCCACGCAGCTCGCTGGTGCGGCCGTCGGCGGCGGCCCGGCTCATCGCCGGGAGCAGGGCGCTGATGACGCTGACCGCGACAACCGCGTGCGGAAGCTGCCACAGGACGTACGCCGCGACGTAGGTGGGGTAGCCCCGGCCAGGGGCGGTCGCCTGCAGCGGGGAGGAGAGCCGGACGATGACGAGCAGGCTGAGCTGGTTCAACACGACGTAGAGCACGACCCAGCGCGCCAGTCGGGCCGCGACGCCCAGACCGCTGCCGCGAAGGTCCAGGCGCAGCCGGAAGCGGAAGCCGCTGGACACGAGTGACGGGACGAGGGCCGCGGTCTGCGCGACGATGCCGAGGGTGGTGCCGATCCCCAGGACGCTGATCTGCAGCGTGGTCAACGAGCCGCCCGATTGGGTCTCCGGGAGGAGCAGGAAGACCGCCGCTGTGCCGATGACGACAAGGTTATTCAGGACCGGCGCCCACATCGGGGGGGCGAAGCGGCCACGGGTGTTCAGGATGCCGCCCATGACGGCTCCGGCGCCGTAGAAGACGACCTGCGGCAGGAAGTAGCGGGCGAAGGTGATTGCCAGGTCACGATCGGCGGCCGGGGTCCGGCCGGCTGTGTAGAGGTCGACGAGTTGCGGCGCCAGGACGACGAGCAGCACGCTCCCGACGCCCAGCACGACGATGGTGAGGCTGAGCAACCGCTGCGCGAAGGCCTCGCCGCGGTCGGCCTGCTCCTTGGCGGCCCGCACGAGCAGCGGGACGAACGCGCTGGTCAGCACGCCGCCGAGCAGCAGCTCGTAGATGATGTTCGGGGCGGTGTTGGCCAGGTTGTAGGCGAACCCCACGCCGCCGAGGCCCAGCACCGCGGTCAGCGTTGCAGTCCGCAGGAAACCGGTGCCGCGGGAGACCACCGTGCCGAACGCCATGGTGCGGGTGGAGCGGCCGAGCCCGGTCATTTCCGTCATTCGGAGCCGTGACGCAGCGCCCGGCGCACGATTCGCACCCCCGCCGCCGCGAGCAGCACGCCGGCGGCGAGACCGGTCACCCCCAGGGCGATCCGGCCGTAGCGAGTTGATCGCACGTCGACTTCGGCCGGGTCTTCGAAGCGTTGCCCATTGCGGTCCATCAGCTGGGCGAACACGACGAAGCGACCGGACTTGCGGGCCGCGGCGCGGACCGAGGCCTGCTGTGCGGTGCCGGGACGCACCTCGATAAGCCCGGTTTCCTGGGTCGACAGCGTCGCGGTGCTCGAGAAGAACCGCACCCTGACGGCGATCGGCACGTCGAGGGTGTTCTCGACGCTGACCGACAGGGTGCCTTTGGTGCTGGTGAGCAGCAGCGGCTTGCCGCGGACCTTCACGTGGCCGACGAGATCGGCGACGTCGTTGCTGAGCAGGTTCGCCATCCGGCGGCCGGCCGGGGCGTCACCGTCCGGAGCTCCCCGCCAGGCGCTCGACTCGGAGCGGGCTACGGCCCGGCGCAGCCGGCTGTTGGTGCGCGAGGCCGAGTCGCTCGGCTTGAGGATGGCCTCGACGAGTTGGACGGCGGTGTCGCGGTCCTGGGCCACCCGCGTGAGCAGCCCCGACGACAGCTCGGTGGCGTTCGGGGCGATGCGGGCGTCGCCGCGTGGCTCGGGTTTGCTGCGCGTCGCCGTCGCCGCCGGTGGGTCGGCGGCGCAGCGATCCCGGCCGGTCGCGATGTCGGCCAGCTGGACCGGGCAGAGCCAGGGCAGCCGCCCGATGTCGCGCAGCGCCGCGGCCGCGACCGGCGCCGGCACCTGCCCCCGCCGCGGGGGGGCGAGCAGCAGGGTGCGGGACAGGCCCGGCTGCTCGGCCGCGATGATCGCGGTCTCGGTGAGCCAGCGTTGCTCGGCGAGTCGCGGTCCGAGCCCGGACGTACGTTGCGAGGTGAGCAGGTCCGACAACTCACGGTCGACCACCAGGCCGGTGACCGCCTCCCCGGCAGCCGATGGCGGCAGCACGGCCCGGGTACCCGGGGTGTGGTTGAGCTCGACCGGCGGCCCGTCGTACGCGGTCGGGTCAAGGACCAGCGCCTGGGTGCCAGCGACCAGCAGGGCATCCATTGCGGCGGTGCTGACGGTGCCGGCCGGTGGCCAGGCCACCGTCGACAGCGGCGTCGCGCCGGTGACCTCACGGACCACCGCGGCCCCCACCTTCTGGGCCACGGCGATGTCGTTCTTGCCGCGGCTGTCCCTGGTCAACGCGTCCACGTCCGGGTCGGCGTAGGGCAACGCGAGCACCGATGAGCTGTTCAACGCTGCATTGAGCCCGCCGAGCCAGCGGGTCGCCGCAGCCGTCCCGGTGCCCGGTCGGATCCGCCCGCCCGCCTGGACGTCGTAGGGCTTGGTCATCGCCTTGACGGTGTCGAGCAGGTCGGGGTCGACGGCGTAGGTCACCGGGACGGCCTCGCAGCGCCGGGTCGGCGGCGGGGTGGCCGGTTTGTCGACGAAGGTCTGCGGCGGCCCGTGCGCGACACCGTCGCACTGGCCGGTCTCTCCGCCGCGGGCGCCGGCAAGCAACTGGCCCAGCCGGCCGGCCGGGGCGAGCGTCGCCGCCAGCTGGTCATCGACCATGACGTCACGCGGCCCGCGCCGGGGTTGGTCGACCAGCGGCCAGAGCACGGCGATCCGGAGCGGCCGCACCGGGTCGCCGGCGAACCAGGGGATCCAGGTCGGCGCGAGCCCGAGGTTGCTGCGCTGGCCGTCGAAGTCGCCACGCCCCACGACGTCCATCGGGTAGGCCCCGAGCTGGCCCAGCCCCAGCGCGCCGACGGTGGTCCGCAGGTCGAAGGCCGTGGTCTGCCCGGGTGCGAGCGAGGTCAGGACCGGTTTGACCTCGATGCCGCCCCAGAACGTCTCCGGCCGGTCCACGTCGTCCCGGCGCACTTGGTCGCGGCCGGCGACCCGCTCACCGATCTGCAGCCGGACCCGCAGCCGCCCGACCGGCTTGTCGCCCCGATTCGTCAGGTTCCCGCTGACCTCGAAGAAGCCACCGGGAGCCGGCGAGCGCGGGAGCAGCGAGGTCACCGTGACGCGGATCGGCGCGTCGTCGTTGGCCGGAGCCGGCGTCGGGGGGGGCGCGGCGTACGACGGGGTGGGCGCCAGCACCGGCAGCACGGTGAGGGCAACGGCGGCACCGAGGCGGGCCAGCCTCACGCGGTCTCGGCGAGCAGGTCCGGCACCTTCTCGAGGAGCCGCCGCTCATCGGCATAGGCGAGCCGGCCGGCCACCTCGGCGAGCGGCACCCAGGCCACCTCGCTGACCTCGAGGTCGGCGTCCGACAGCTCGAGGCCGTGCTCGGGATCGACGGCCAGCAGCAGGAAGTGGTGCACCGTCTTGTGCACCCGCCGGCCGTCCGCGACGAACCAGAAGTCGATCGTCCCGAGCTTTCCGACGACCCGACCGCTGATGCCGGTCTCCTCGCTGACCTCGCGGACCGCGGTCTGCGCCTCGGTCTCGCCGGCCTCGAGGTGACCCTTGGGCAGGGACCACAGCAGGCGCCCGCGCCGGTCGAGCCGGCCGATCAGCGCGCCCTGCGCACCCGGCCCGATCCGGTCGAGCACCAGCCCGCCGGCACTTGTCTCGTCGACCCGCCGCAGGGGCCGACGGACCGGGGGGGTGGGGACGGGCGGAGACACCGGCCCAGCGTACGGCGGGGCAGCGCGCCGGGCGTGCTGCCGGGCGCCGCACCGGGCTGCGCGAGCCGGCCACCGCCTAGCATCGACCCTCGTGCCCGGACTCGACGATCTGCAGCGCAACGCGGTCCGCGAGCTGGTGCGCACCGCGCCGCTGCTGGTCGAGCTCGGCGAGCGCTTCGCCGCCGGTGGCCACCGGCTGCACCTGGTCGGCGGGTCGGTCCGGGACGCGCTGCTCGGCCGGCTCGGGGACGACCTCGACCTCACCACCGACGCCCATCCGGGCCGGGTGCTCGAGCTCGTCGCGGGTTGGGCCGACAGCACCTGGGAGACCGGCATCGCCTTCGGCACCGTCGGCCTGGCCAAGCACGGCAGCAAACTGGAGGTGACCACCTACCGGGCGGAGTCCTACGACCCCAGCTCGCGCAATCCGGTCGTGACCTACGGCGAGTCCCTCGACGGCGACCTGGCCCGGCGCGACTTCACCATCAACGCGATGGCGCTCGCCTTGCCGGGCTGGCGGTCGCCGGACGCCTTCGTGGACCGCTTCGGGGGGCTGACCGACCTGGCCGCCGGAGTGCTGCGGACCCCGGGCCGGCCCGAGGACTCCTTCGGCGACGACCCACTGCGGATGCTCCGGGCCGCCCGCTTCGCCGCCCAGCTGGGCTTCCGGGTGGCCCCCGAGGTGGTCGCGGCGATGACGTCGATGGCTGATCGGCTCACGATCATCAGCGTGGAACGGCTGAAGGACGAGCTGGCCAAGCTGCTCGTCGGGATCGCCCCGCGCGCTGGGCTGGAGCTGCTCGTCGACACCGGTCTGGCCGCGGTCGTCCTGCCCGAGCTGCCGGCGCTGCGCCTGGAGATCGACGAACACCACCAGCACAAGGATGTCTACGAGCACACGCTGCAGGTGCTCGAGCGGGCCATCGCGCTGGAGTCCGCCGGCCCCGATCTGGTGCTGCGGTTCGCAGCC
>JAYTOZ010000231.1:0-2332 GCA_043747515.1 Frankiales bacterium
GGACTGGGTGACCGCCGGACCGATGCCCAGCAGGGTGGCCGCGGTGTACGGGCTCTTGACCGCGTTGGCCTCGGGGTGCTGCAGCAGCGCCGAGGTGACCTTCTGCTGCAAGTTCGGGCCGAGCTCCGCCCCGGTGAAGTCGACCTTCGCAACCACCTTGCAGCCTGCGCACTTGGCGAGCTCGTCTAAAAAGCCCTTGCCGGTGTAGCGCAGGACGGTGAACTCCTGGTCGTTGAAGAACACGACCTTGGCCTTGCCGTCGGTCGCCTTCACGACGGCCTTGGCCTGGTCCGCGCCGTAGGACTCGGTGAACTTGCCGATGTCGGCGGCGCGCGCGCCGTAGTTGATCTGGCCGGAGAACAGTGGCTGGCCACCGCCGCCGAAGATCGGATCGTTGCAGTCGAAGGAGTAGATGCCGACGACCTTGATCCCCTTGGCCTTGGCCTGCTGGAGGGCGTTCTTGACCGTCGGGCAGTCGGTGGCGTCCAGGATGATGCCGTCCGCACCGGAGGCGATGGCCTGGCCCACCAGGCCCGGGGCGCTCGCCGGGTTGAAAGCCTCGTCGTAGATCGTTGTGCTCCAGCCGAGGGCCCTCGCGGCCTCGACCGCGGCGGCGACGGGCACCGAGGAGCTGATGGATGCCTGACCGGCGGAGATGACGACGACCTTCTTGCCTTTGGCGCCCGGCCGGGCGGTCGCGTCGGGGGCCTTCAAGGGAGCGCTCGAGATCTGCTCGCTGCTCGCGCCGGCCGGTGCCGACGTCGACCCCGAGCCGCCTGCCGGAGTGGTCGCGGTCGTGTCCGGCGCGGCCTTGTTGCTGCCGCCACCGCAGCCGGCGAGCAGCAGAAGCGAGGCGGCGACGCCGGCGGTGGCGGCCCTGCGGGGGGTGAGCGGGTGGCAGCGTGACATCAAGGATTCCCCTGTTCGACGTTGAGGCGTCGACGCTAGGGGAACCGAATACGGTTCGGTAGTGTTTCACCCTCTCGATCATGAAAATAGTCACATCGGGCCATGGATTGCAGGCTCTGGGTGACGAGCAGCGCCGTCAGTGCGGCCGGTGGGCCACGAACAGCGCGGTGCCCGGGATGAGCCGTCCGCGCAGCGGTGACCACTGTCCCCACTGCTGCTCGTGGTCGTCGGGCCAGGTCGGCTCGACCAGGTCATCGAGGACCAGCCCGGCCGCGACGAGCTCACGGACCCGGTCGCCGAGGGTTCGGTGGTGCTCGACATAGGTCGCGGTGCCCGCCTCGTCGACCTCGACGTAGGGCGTGCGGTCGAAGTAGGACTGGCGCACGGTCAGCCCGGCCGGTCCAGGGTCGTCCGGGAACACCCACCGCAGCGGGTGCGTGACCGAGAACACCAGCCGGCCGCCTGGCCGCAGCACGCGCGCGCACTCGGCCATCACCCCGGCCGAGTCGGCGACGAACGGGATCGCGCCGAAGGCCGAACACACCAGGTCGTACGCCGCGTCGCGCAGCGGCATCGCCTGCGCGTCGGCCTGCACCAGGCGGGGGACCCGCACGCCGGTGCGTGCGTCGAGTTCGCGGGCCTGCTGCAACTGGCCGAACGACACGTCGAATGCGGTCACCCTCGCGCCCTGACCGGTCAGCCAGCGCGCTGCCTGCGCAGCGCCGCAGCCGACCTCGAGCACGTCCAGGCCGCGCACCTCACCGAGCAGGTGGGCGTCCGCCTCCCGCAGGCCTTCAGGGCACCAAAGCAGGTCCGCATCGCCCAGGAACGCCCCGTGCTCGGCGTAGTAGGCCGGTGCCTCGGCGTCCCACCAGGCGCGGTTGGCCCGGGCGCTTTCGGCCGGTCCCGTCCTACGGTGCTCGACGCCAGCCACCGCGATGCCTCCCGTGTTGATGCTGCGCGAGCCTGCGCTTACGATGCACGCACGCGCTGTGGGCCTGCGCGTCTTCGCCTTGTCCCATGGCACTGCAGGTCCGCGCCGTCCAGGTCCTACGTGGGACCCGCGACGACACCGGCCCGCTGCGCGCCACCTGGACGAGCCCCCTTGCGTCCACGACACCACCGTAGCCGGAGCCTCTCCCTTGACGACCACCCTCGACAGCCCCTCCACGCCCCAGGTCGCGATCAACGACATCGGGAGCGCTGAGGACTTCCTCGCCGCCATCGACGAGACCATCAAGTACTTCAACGACGGCGACATCGTTGAAGGCACCATCGTCAAGGTCGACCGCGACGAGGTCCTGCTGGACATCGGCTACAAGACCGAGGGCGTCATTCCCTCGCGAGAGCTGAGCATCAAGCACGACGTCGACCCCAACGAGGTCGTCTCGGTCGGTGACATCGTCGAGGCCCTGGTCCTGCA
>JAYTOZ010000232.1:0-17065 GCA_043747515.1 Frankiales bacterium
CGGGTGATGGTGACCGATCGGGTCGTGCCACTGACGGTCGGAGGCCGGACGATCCACCAGGTCGGGCTGCCCTACCACTGGGGAGTCGGCAAGGATGCGCTCGTCACCGGCGACTCGGCCAACGACCTGTTCGGGTTGTCGCTCGACGCCAACGTGCACATCCAGGAGACCAAGGTGGCCAGCTGCGACATCCAGCCCGGTCGGCGGCCGACCGGACCGGCGTTGCTGCGTTACGTCGAGGAGTACCGCAGTCGGGCCGGCATCACCATCGAGACCGGCAACCAGCGGATGACCGTCGAGGAGAGCGCCCCGTGAGCAACAGCCTGTTCGGCCCGGTGGACCCCGCGGTCGATGCCGGGTGGGCCGGGGCCCCCGCCCGGAAGGGCTTTTTCACCGACACGTCCGTGTGTATCGGCTGCAAGGCCTGCGAGGTCGCCTGCAAGGAGTGGAACGCCGTCCCGGACGACGGGATGAACTTCCTCGGCTCGTCGTACGACAACACCGGGGCGCTCGGCGCGAGCACCTGGCGGCACGTCGCCTTCATCGAGCAGCCCAAGCGGCTCGGCAACCAGAACGTCGGCCACGTCGGTCAGCCGGTCGGTGGCCCGGTGAGCGACCTGATCAACGCGGCTGCGGACTCGGCGCTGTCCGGCGATCGCACGATGCTCGGCACTGACAACACCAAGGTCGATCTCGGCATGCCGACGATGACCCTGCCCGGCGCCGACGGCGAGGGCCGCGGGGACTTCCGCTGGTTGATGGAGAGTGACGTCTGCAAGCACTGCACGCACGCAGCCTGCCTGGACGTCTGCCCGACCGGATCGCTGTTCCGCACCGAGTTCGGCACGGTCGTCGTACAGGACGACATCTGCAATGGCTGCGGCTATTGCGTGCCGGCCTGCCCCTTCGGCGTGATCGACCGGCGGATCGGCGAGAAGGGCGTCACCAAGAACGTCGGCATCGCCCAGAAGTGCACCCTGTGCTACGACCGGATCGGCGACGGCCTGCAGCCCGCCTGCGCGACGGCCTGCCCGACCCAATCCATCCAGTACGGCGACCTGGAGGAGTTGCGCGAGCGGGCCGAAGCGCGGGTCGCCACCCTGCGGGCCGCCGGGGTGCACGACGCGAAGCTTTACGGCGAGAACGAGCACGACGGGATCGGTGGGCTCGGGGCCTTCTTCCTGCTGCTCGACGAGCCCGAGGTGTACGGCTTGCCACCCGACCCGATCGTCACGACAAAGGACCTGCCGGCGATGTGGCGGCAGGCCGGTCTGGCTGCCGTGACGATGCTGGCCGGCGCCGTCGCCGTCTTCGTCGGTCGCGGCGCGTGAGCGCCTCCTCCGACATCGGCCACCAGGCGGTCGTCGGCCAAGCCGGTGGGCGACGCGGCGGTGGTGGACGCAAGGGTGGCCGGGGCGGTAAGCGACGCGACGAGCACCAGATGGTGCCGGACGCAACCTTCACCTCCTACTACGGCCGCCCGATCCTCAAGGCATCGCCCTGGGAGAACGACATCCCGGCCTACCTGTTCCTCGGTGGGATGGCCGCAGGGTCCTCGCTGCTGGGTGCCGGCGCGGACCTGTCTTCGCGGCCGGTCCTGCGGCGCACCGGACGACTCGGTGCGATGGTCGGCATCCTGCTCAGTTTTGCCGCCCTCGTGCACGATCTGGGCCGCCCCGAGCGGTTCTACAACATGCTGCGGGTCGCCAAGCCGACCTCGCCGATGAGCGTCGGTACCTGGATCCTCACCGGCTACGGACCGCTCGCCGGGCTCGCCGGGGCAGCTGAGCTGCGGGGGCTGCTCCCGCGCAAGCTGTCGTGGCTGGCCACGCTGCTGCGCTTCGGTGCCCGCCCGGCCGGGCTTGGCGCGGCCGTGCTGGCGCCCGCTGTCGCGTCGTACACCGCGGTGCTGCTCTCGGACACGGCGACGCCGACGTGGCACGACGCCCACGCCCACCTGCCGTTCGTCTTCGTCGGGTCGGCCGCTGCCGCCGCGGGCGGGCTGGGCATGCTCGCGGCGCCGGTCACCGAGGCCGGCCCGGCGCGCCGGCTCGCCGTCGGCGGCGCGCTACTCGAGTTGGCGGTCGAGCACAAGATGGAGCAGGCGATGGGCCTGACGGCCGAGCCGCTGCATCAGGGGCGCGCCGGCATGCTGATGCGGGCGAGCAAGGCCCTCACCGCCGCGGGTGCAATTGGTGCAGCCGTCGTTGCCCCAAGGAGTCGTTTCGGTGCAGTGCTGACCGGCGCGGTCCTGCTGGCCGGATCGGCGTGCATCCGGTTCGGCATCTTTGAGGCCGGGCAGGAATCGGCCAAGGATCCGAAGTACGTCGTTATCCCGCAGCGGCAACGGCTCGAAGGCCGGTTGCGGTAAAAATGCGGCGCAACCACCACATCTCGAGGTGACGGCTCGACGACGAGCCGGGACAAGGACACCCTGATGAGCACGAACACCACAATGACCGCCAACCCGACCAAGGGCCGGTGGGGCATTGCTGCCGCCGCCCTGCTGCTGCAGTTCGCGATCGGCGCGGTCTATGCCTGGAGCATCTTCAGCAAGGCATTCACCGCCAACTTCAAGGCCAAGCACGGCTTCGCGCTGTCGAAGACCGACGCCGCGATCCCGTTCGAGACCACCATCGGCATGATCTTCATCGGCACCTACATCGGCGGCCGGATCCAGGACAAGATCGGCCCGCGGCTGGTCGCCCTGGTCGGCGGCATCGTCTACTCGATCGGGATCATGCTCGCCTCGCTCGCAACCACCTCGGGCGACCTGGGGCTGCTCATCGCGACGTACGGCGTGATCGGCGGATTTGGCCTCGGGCTCGCCTACATCGTGCCGATCGCCATGTTGCAGAAGTGGTTCCCGGACAAGCGTGGGCTCATCACCGGGCTCGCCGTCGGCGGCTTCGGCTTCGGCGCGGTCATCACCTCACCGATCGCCCAGCGGCTGATCGACAACAACCCGTTGGTGCCCACCAAGCCATTCCTGCCGCTGGGCATCGCCTATCTCGTGCTGTCGGTCATCGGGGCGTCGTTCTTCCGCAACCCGCCCGAGGGGTACGCCGTACCGGGCTTCGTCCCGGCGATGACCGGCCGGGTGGTTGACAGCGGTCGTGACTACACCCAGTCCGAGTCGCTCAAGACCCCGCAGTGGTATCTGTTGACCGCGATCCTCACCCTCAACGTGACCGCCGGCATTGCTCTGATCAGCCAGGCCGCGGCCAGCGCCACCGACATCGCCGGTTACACCAAGACCGCGGCCGCGAGCGCGGTCGCCCTGCTTGCCCTGTTCAACGGCGCAGGGCGGATCTTCTGGGCCGCGGTGTCGGACAAGATTGGTCGCATGCCGGCCTTCGTCGCCATGCTCGGGATCCAGGGTGTGTGCTTCCTGCTCCTGCCGCACGCCAGCTCGACGGCGTCGTTCTTCGTGCTGGGTGCACTGATCTACCTGTGCTACGGCGGCGGGTTCGGCACGATGCCGGCGACCGCGGGCGATTACTTCGGGGTGCGGCACGCCGGCGCCATCTACGGTCTGATGATCCTGGGCTGGAGCCTGGGTGGCGTCATCGGCCCGCAGATCGCCGCCAAGCTCATTGGCGACGCGAAGGACTATACGACTGCCTATACGACGATCGGCATCATCGCCCTGGTCGCGATCGTGTTGCCGCTCGTCACGCGGATCCCACGCACCCGCAAGTCTGTCGGCGAGGGCTCGCTGGGGCAGGTGTCGGCCGCCCGCTAGCGGCCGGTCAGCGCACCTCGAGGAGGGCGTCCCGGCGCAACACGAACTCACCGATCACCGGGGCGCCGGGTACCTCGCCGGCGACCAGCAGTCCGCCGCTGGTCTGCGCGTCGGCGAGCAGCAGCAACTCGTCCTGACCGAGGGCGCTCGCCAGGTGGGGGGCGACCCACTCCAGGTTGCGGCGGCTGCCCCCGCTGACATAGCCGTCCCGCAGTGCCTCGCGGGCGCCGTCGAGATACGGCACCGCGGCCGCGTCGATCACCGCGGTGACGCCGCTGGCCCTGGCCATCTTGTACAGGTGCCCGAGCATCCCGAAACCGGTCACGTCGGTCGCCGCCACGACCCCCGCCGCGAGCGCCGCTTGGGATGCGGCCCGGTTGAGCCCGACCATCGTGGCGACGGCCTGCGGGAAGACTTCGCCGGTCGCCTTGTGCCGGTTGTTCAGCACCCCGAGGCCGAGCGGCTTGGTGAGGCTGATCGGCACGCCCGCGGCGGCGGCGTCGTTGCGGAGCAGTCGCTGCGGGTCGGCGATGCCGGTGACCGCCATGCCGTACTTGGGCTCCGGGTCGTCGATCGAGTGACCGCCGCCGATGTGGCAGCCCGCCTCGCGGGCGATGTCGTAGCCGCCGCGGAGCACCTCGGTCAACAGCGACGTCGGCAGCACGTCCCGGGGCCAGCCGAGCAGGTTGACCGCGACGACCGGCCGGCCACCCATGGCGTAGACGTCGGACAGGGCGTTGGCAGCGGCGATCCGCCCCCAGTCGTAGGCGTCGTCGACGACGGGGGTGAAGAAGTCGGCGGTGGCGACGACGGCGGTCCGCTCGTCGATGAGCACGACGGCCGCGTCGTCGCCGTCGTCGAGCCCGACCAGGAGCTCGGGGGACGCGACGCCGGTCAGGCCGCGGACGACCTCCTCGAGCTCGCCCGGCGGGATCTTGCAGGCGCACCCGCCGCCCTTGGCGTACTGCGTGAGCCGGTAGGTCGTCGTGGTCGCCATGCCCTGACCGTACGACGCGGCATCAGCAGCCGCCCGGTAGGTTGCCCGCCGGAGGCGTATCTCGTCTGGTGATGGGCCTGGCCTTCAAAGCCAGTGAGGTCGAGGATCTCGGCCTGGTGGGTTCGATTCCCATCCGTCTCCGCCACCGTCACCGAGCTGGTCGGTGCTCGTCCTTCGATGCCGCGTCCGGGAAGACGGCGTCCTCGTGCCCGTCGATCACCTCAGCGGACCGGTTGCCGTCGCCGACATGACGACCTGGACGCAGGATGCGACCGCCGACGACAGCGTGCCTGGCGCCCACCTGAGCCGGGCCTTCGATGTTCCACCCGGATCGCCTGCATGGCACGGCTCGTGGCTAGCGAGCCAGTCAGCCACGCACCCGGACCTGGACCCGGTCGCCGACCCGCTGCACGTCGTACGACGCCTGCGGGACGGTCGCCGGGCCGTGCGCGACACTGCCGTCGCGAAGGCGGAACGCGCTGCCGTGCCACGGGCAGACCAGGCAGCCGTCGCGCACCTCACCCTCGTCCAGCGGGGCGCCGTAGTGGCTGCAGGTCGCCCCCATCGCGGCGATGGCTCCGGCTGTCTCGACGAGCACCACGGGTTGTCCGGCCACCTGCGTCCGATGCGGTGTGGCGTCCTGCAGGTCTGCGACGGCACACGCGTCGGTCCATTCCGTCGGCTGGTGCGACGCGTCCGCGTTTCGGTTGACGCCGACCCCCTGGCCATAGGCCAGATGACCGCCGAGGTAGCCGCTGACCACCAGCCCCCCGGTCCCGAGCAGCGCCAGATTGCGACCGCGGGCCTGGTCGCCCCTGCGGCGGGCCAACCAGCTGGCGCCGTAAGCCACGGTGGTCGCGGTGTTGGCCAGAGCGTGGACCAGCCCGACCCGGCGGGGAGCGCGGGCCTCGCCGAGCTCGGACCAGTCGGCCAGGCCCGACGCCGCGGTCGGCAGGACCGCGAGCACGCCCGCGCCGACCAGCCGCTTCGCGGCGCGTCGCGAGCCGGGCCCGCCGGTGAGGTCGAGCAGGGAGGCCCCCGACCACATGCCGATCGGCAGCGCGACCAGCATCGGGTGCAGCGAGTGGCCGAGCCAGGTGCCGTGCAGCGCATCCTTGACGATGCCCCGGGGGAGCACCGCGTCGACGGCCCCGGTCACGGCGTTCACCACCGGGTCCAGCCGCTTGGCCTGCTCGAGCTTGCCGGTCAACGTTGTCCAGATCATCGATGCCTCCGCGTCCGGACGGTCCTCCTCCGCAGGTGCGTTGGCAATTCGCTCAGCCTTCGAGGCAGGCGGTGAGCGCGGCCACCATCAGCGGTACGTCGTGGCCGGAGGCCAGCTCGCGGCAGGAGTGCATGGCCAGCATCGGGGCGCCGACGTCGACGGTGGAGATGCCGAGCCGGGTTGCGGTCAGAGGCCCGATCGTCGAGCCGCAGGGGAGATCGGCCCGGCTGACGAAGTGCTGCAACGGCACACCGACCTCCGCGCACCGCGCGGTGAACCAGCCGCCAGAGTCGGCATCGGTCGCGTAGGACTGGTTCGCGTTGAGCTTGAGCACCGGACCGCCACCGAGAGCCGGGGTGTGCGAGGGCTCGTGTCGCTCGGCGTAGTTGGGGTGGACCGCATGCGCCATGTCGGCCGAAACCAGCCGGGAGCGGGCTGCCGCGCGATGTCTGGCCTGCGCATCGGTGTCGCCGGTGGCGGCGACGAGGCGGTCCAGGACGTCGGCCAGGAATGAGCCGCGGGCACCTTCTGCCGAGCCGCTGCCGACCTCCTCGTGGTCGTTGGCGACGAGCACCGCCGTCCGTGGTCCCGGGACGGCGGCGAGCAGGGCGAGGGTGCCGCTGTGGCAGCAGCCGAGGTTGTCCAGGCGCGGGCCGGCGACCCAGGCGCCGTCGGCTCCGGTGCGGGCGGCCGGCTGGGCGTCGGTGAGAACCAGGTCGTGACCGAGCAGGTCGGCGGCGCCAACCCCGACCAGGTCGGCGAGCGCAGCCAACAGGCCTGGTTCATCTCCGAGCTCGTCGCTCCACAGCGGCACCAGGTGGCGCTGCGGATCGAGCACCAGGCCGTCGCGGACCGAGCGGTCCAGGTGGATCGCCAGCGAGGGCAGGCGAAGTGGCGCGCCGGGCAGCACGACCGGCCGCAGGTCCGGTTCGCCGTCGGCGCCGCGCACCGCGACCCGCCCGGCAACGGTGAGCTCCCGGTCCAGCCAGGTGTGGGCGAGCATCCCGCCGTACGGCTCGACGCCGACCAGGCGATAGCCGGCCCGGCGCAGGTCCGAACGCGGGCGCACCTTGAATGTCGGCGAGTCGGTGTGCACGCCGATCAGCCGGGCACCGGCGTCGGCGAGCCCGGCGCTGCCGACCCGGAAGGCGATCAGGCTTCCTGCGTCGCGGACGACGTAGCGCGCATCGCCGGGCGCGAGCGACCACGGCTCACGCTCGTCCAACGGGGTGAACCCGCCGGCGGTCAGGCGCCGGACCATCTCGGCGACGGCGTGCGTCGGTGAGGGGGACAGGTCGACGAAGCGGCACAGGTCATCGCCGAGATCGCTCATGACCGGGGACGCTACGACCTGCCACCTAGGCTCGGCCCGGTGACCGCCCCTCTCGCCTGCAGCGTCCGAGGCCTGGCCAAGACCTACGACGGGCGGCGGGTGCTGTCCGGGCTGTCGTTCGATGTGCAACCGGGGGCGGTCCTGGCCCTGCTCGGCGAGAACGGTTCGGGCAAGTCGACGACCCTCGCCGCGGTCGCCGGGGTGCTCGACCCCACCGAGGGAACCGTTGCGGTCGGCGATCTGGTGCTCGTGCCGGGCACCGACCAACCGGAGTACCGCCGCCGCGTCGCCTACGTCCCGGACGAGCCGCTGCTGTTCGCCGACCTGACGGTCCGCCAGCACGGCGCCTTCATCGCTGGGGCGTGGGAGGTGCCCGATGGCGAGGCGCTGCTGCTCGACCTCCTCGGCCGGTTCGGAATCGACCAGGTCGTCGACGACATCCCCGCGACGTTCAGCCGGGGGATGCGGCAGAAGACCGCGCTGGCGCTGGCTTTTCTGCGCCCGGCGACGCTGCTGCTCATCGACGAGCCCTTCGCGGGCCTGGACGCCGTCGGTCGCACGGTCTTCCTGGAGCTGCTCCGCGAGCGGGTCGCGGCCGGTGGCGCCGCGCTGGTCGCAACGCACGCGCAAGCCCGGGTCGAGCACTTCGCTGATGTCGCGATCGCCCTGCAGGAAGGCAGTGTGCTCAAAGCCGGCCGGCCGGCCGACGTCGTCGGCGTCGTCAACCCGGCCGACGAGCCGTGACGGCTGCGGCTCAGGCGCTCACCGACGTCCGGCGGGCAAGGACCAGGGCGCGCCGTGAGCGCCAATCGCTCGGCGACGCCCTCTACGTCCTCTACGTCACCGCACTGTTCGGCCTGTACGCCGTGTCGATCCTGGGGTCACGGGCCACGCCGGCCCCTGGCCCGCTGCGCACCGCCGCCGGCCTCGCCGAACCCACGCTGCTGGGCGGGGTCGCGGTGGCCGTCGTGCTGGCCAGGGCCGTCGCCGCGATCCGCGGTGGTCCGGTGGTGCTGGCGCCGGAGGAGGCGCGGGTGCTGCTGACCTGGCCGGTGCCCCGCCGGCTGCTCGTCCTGCCGGCGCTGCTCGCGGCCTGCAGCCGGGCCCTGGCCGGGGCGGGGCTCGTCACGGTGCTGCTGATCTACCTCGATGTCCACGATCTCGGGGCGCCGGCCAGCGCCGTGCTGCGTGACGACCTGTTGCTGCCGGCCCTCGTCGCCCTGCTGACGGTCCTGGTGGCCTGGCAGGTGCAGCTGCGGCCTTGGCTCGCCCTGCTGCTGCGACCGGTGGCCGGGCTGGTCGGGGTGCTGGCGCTCGCCGGCGTCGCACTGCTCGGCCGCGAGCTCGTCCGGTCCGGGACGGCGCTGGGCTTGCGGCGGGCTGCCCTCGAAGGGCCCGACCCCACCTCGCTGCCGTTTGGTGGGGCGGCCGCCGGGAGCGGTACCCGCGGCGGGCTGCTGATGATCGTTGTGCTGCTCGCCCTGGTTGGCCTGCTCGGCCTGCTCGGGCTGCGGTCGGCGTCGCGCTGCTCGGCCGAGGAACTGCTGTCGCGCTCGCGCCGGGCCGAGGTCACCCGGACCGCGCTCAAGCTCGGCTTCACCTCTTCGATCTACCTGTCCCGGACCGAGGCGCAGCGCCGGTCCCGTCGGCGGCGACGCTCGGTCCGGTCCAGGTCGGCGTTCACGGCGCTGCTCGTCAAGGCGCTCGTCCAGGAGCAGGGCTCACCGGTGCTGCCGAGGCTGGTGGCTGCGGCGCTGGTCGTCGGTGTGCTTGGTGGGGCGGCGGCGCACGTCACGCCCGGCCGCGGGCTCGCCTCCACCATCGCCTGGTCGCTGTCCGGCGGGATCGCCCTTGGTGCGGTGGCTACCCGCTTCGCCGATCCGGTCCGGCTCGACGTCGACCGGGCCCCCCTGGTGGGCGCGCTGCCGGTGCCGCTGACACTCATCGCCCGCGCCGATCTTGCCGCGTCGACGGGCCTGTTCCTGCTCGGCGGCCTTGTCGGGGTGGCCGCCGACGGCGTGCTCGGGGTGGTGACGACCGGCCAGGTGCCGCAGCTGGTCGTCGCCGCGCTCGCCTTCGCGGTGCTCGCCACCGCCGCCGGGGCCCTCGGTGCGCTGTCCGACGACCCGTCGCCCCTGCTGCCGGCCGGGCTGAGCATCGGTTACCGGGCCAGCGGGCTGGCCGCCACGGTCGCGGCCTGTGCCGGCGGCGGGCTGCTGCTCCGGCTCGGCGGCAAGGCCGGTCCTCATGCGCCGGGCCAGCAACTCGTCTCGGGCGTCGCCGTCGTCGCGGTCGTCGCGGCGATCACCAGCGGCGTCGCGGTCGCCCGGGCCGCCACCTCCCTGCGCCGCGGCCGCTGACCTTTTCCAACCCCCGCCGCCGCCCGCCCCATCTGCCCGGCCGCCCGCTGCCCGCCCCCGCTCCCAGGCGGCCGACCGTCCCCGCTGCCCGCCCCCGCTGCCCGGCCTGCCGCCCCCGCTGCCCGGCCGCCCGTCCCGCTGCCCGCCCCGCTTGTGCAGGATCGGGCCGCGACGCGCCGGGCGATTCGCGGCCCGATCCAGGCCGAGCAACGTCGGCTGACCCTTTTTCGATGATCAACAGGACATCGGTGCGGGACACGGCGGCGTGTCCGACAGCAATCACCTGATGATCACGAGGGGCTTGCCCGTCGGGTCGCGCCTTCCCTGCCCCACCGGCGCGGCGCCGGACGGCACCAGCTGTTCGGCTCCCCTTCGAGAGCCTCCCTGTCCCGACAGGGTCAGTCGGACTCCGAGCAGGAGCGCGAGGAGGGCGAAGATCGCTGTCGCCGCACCGAAGGCTGCCCGGCTGCCTCCTCCCTTCGCCCGGGCGTGCAGCCACGCCGGCAACCCGGAGCAGGCGACGGTCAGGAGCTCCACGGCGAACAACAGCCCGCGTCCCGTGCAGCTCGCCTCGAACCGTCCAGGCGTTCCAGGCGCCGGTCAGCAGCAGCCCGCCGAACGCCGGCCATGCCACCCGGGCAAGGGCGCGTGCGGCGATCGCGGGCGCCTGCGGGGACACCGCCCGCAGCAACGGGACCAGTGCCGCGAGGACCAACCGGCCCCGACCCCGACGGATGCAGGACCTACAGGGAGAGCCGCGACAGCTCCCAGCCCGAGCTGTTCACCGTCAACATCCTCCGTCAGTGACCGGCCGGGGGCAGGTGCGACCGCGATGCGTGGCCGCCCGAGACCTCGACGGCCGGCTCCTCGGCGACGACGACACCGAGGTCGGCGAGCGCGAGCTCGAACGCTCGCCACGGGTCGGGACGTCGGGCGCACCCAAGAAGTTGGGCGCCGACGATGAGCAACGCGGCGGTCAGCGGCGCGCACAGCAGAGCTGGGCCAAGTGCCAGCGATACGGACAGGGCGATGACAAGGAGCATGGCGGCGCAGACCAGGTGCAGCTCGCGGTCGTCGACGGGCATGTCCTACCTCGCCTCTGGACTGGCGTGCATGTCGATGCGGCCGGCGGCGGCTGGATAGTGCAGGTCGAAGGCCGGTCGCTCGGACCGGATGCGCGGCATCGTCACGAAGTTGTGCCTCGGCGGCGGGCAGGACGTCGCCCACTCCAGCGAGTTGCCGACCCCCCATGGGTCGTCACCGACGGCGACCTGGCCGCGCCGGTAGGACACGACGAGGTTGTAGATGAACGGCAGCGTCGAGGCGCCGAGCACGAACGCACCGATCGAGGAGATCGTGTTGAGCGTCGTGAACCCGTCCGCGGGGCTGTAGTCAGCGATCCGGCGCGGCATCCCAGCGTTCCCGAGCCAGTGCTGGAGCAGGAAGGTGAGGTGGAAGCCGATGAACAGCGTCCAGAAGTGCACCTTGCCCAGCCGGTCGTTCATCATCCGGCCGGTCATCTTTGGGAACCAGAAGTAGAAACCGGCAAAGGCTCCGAAGACCACGGTGCCGAACACCACGTAGTGGAAGTGTGCGACGACGAAGTAGGTGTCGGTGACGTGGAAGTCGATGGGGGGGCTGGCCAGCATGACGCCGGTGAGACCGCCGAGTAGAAAGGTGACGAGAAAGCCCAGGCAGAAAAGCATCGGGGTCTCGAACGTCAGCTGACCCCGCCACATCGTGCCGATCCAGTTGAAGAACTTCACCCCGGTCGGGATGGCGATCAGGTAGGACAGGAACGAGAAAAAGGGCAACAGCACCGCCCCGGTCGCGAACATGTGGTGCGCCCAGACCGTCATCGACAGGGCGCCGATACCGATCGTTGCGAACACCATTCCCTTGTAGCCGAACAGCGGCTTTCGGCTGAATACCGGGATGATCTCGGTCACGACTCCGAAGAAGGGCAGCGCGATGATGTAGACCTCGGGATGGCCGAAGAACCAGAACAGGTGCTGCCACAAGATCGCGCCGCCATTGGCGGCGTCGTAGATGTGGGCGCCCAGGTGCCGGTCGGCCTCCAGCGCCAGCAGGGCCGCGGCGAGCACCGGGAAGGCCATCAGCACCAGGATCGAGGTGACCAGGATGTTCCAGGTGAAGATCGGCATCCGGAACATCGTCATGCCCGGTGCCCGCAGTGAGATGATCGTGGTGGTGAAGTTGACCGCGCCCAGGATCGTGCCGAGGCCGGCGCTGATCAGCCCGACGATCCACAGATCGGACCCGACGTTTGGCGAGTGAATGATGTCGTTGAGCGGCGCGTAGGCGAACCAGCCGAAGGCGGCGGCCCCGTCAGGGGTGAGGAAGCCGGCCGAGGCAGTGAGGCCGCCGAACAGATACAGCCAGTACGAGAAGGCGTTCAGGCGAGGAAAGCTCATGTCCGGTGCGCCGATCTGCAACGGCATGATGAAGTTGGCGAACCCGAAGGCGACCGGCGGCGCGAACAGGAACATCATGATCGTGCCGTGCATGGTGAACAGCTGGTTGTACTGCTCGTTGGAGAGCACCTGCAGACCGGGCCGGGCCAGCTCCGCCCGCATGAGCATCGCCATTGCACCGGCGAACACGAAGAAACCGAACGCCGTGCTCAGGTAGAGCAACCCGATCGTCTTGTGATCCGTGGTGGTCAGGACCTTGAGCACCTTGGTACCCGGACCGGGACGTTGCCGGTTAGGCGAAACCGGCCGGGTCAAAGCAGGCAGCAGGGTCATCGGCGCTCCTCGCAGGACGGCAACAGCGGTGGACAGGCGGCGCTGGGTGCCGGGTGCAGGGGCGGACCACACACTTCCACATGTATCGGGTGGCCGTTGACGTCCCCCGGCGCCGTCCCCTCCAGGTGATCAACAGGACATCGGTGCGCCGACATACGGGGATGTCCAGCAGCGATCGCCTGATGATCACCGGGGGCGGACCACCGGGACACCGGGCGTCGGCCGGCGGCAAGCCATCGGGGGCGTCGGCCGACGGCCTTCGGGGGCCGCGGCCGCTCTCCGAAGCTAGGGTCGCTGCGTGCCTGACGACCCGCGGCGGCGCGTGCCGCGCACCGATGCGGTGCTCGGCGACCCGGTGCTCGCCGGGCCGCTCGCACGCCTGGGCCGGGCCGCGGTGAAGCAGGCGGTCGCGACCGCGCAGGGCCAGGTCCGCAGTGGTGAGGTCGCGCCGGCGGACGTCGTCGCCGCGGTGCTGCGCGCCCTGCCGGCCCGGTCCACCACGATGCGGCCGGTGCTCAACGCCACCGGGGTCGTCCTGCACACCAACCTCGGTCGGGCACCGCTGTCGGCCGCGGCTGTCGAGGCGATGGCCGCTGCCTCGGCGTACGTCGATGTGGAGTACGACGTGACGACTGGCGCCCGGGCCGGCCGGGGACGCGGGGCCCTCGATGCGTTACGCGCAGCGGTGCCCGCCGCCGGCGAGGTGCTGGCGGTCAATAACGGTGCGGCGGCGCTGGTGCTCGCCACGACCGCGCTGGGAGCCGGCCGCGAAGTGCTGGTCAGCCGCGGCGAGATGGTCGAGATCGGCGACGGCTTCCGGCTGCCCGACCTGATCGCCTCGACCGGGGCGCGGCTGCGCGAGGTCGGCACTACCAACCGGACGCGCCTGGCCGACTACGCCGATGCCGTCGGGCCGCAGACCGGCTGCGTGCTCAAGGTGCATCCGAGCAACTTCCGGGTCGTCGGCTTCACCAGCAGCGTCGAGGTGGCCGAGCTGGCCACCCTCGGCGTGCCGGTGATCGCCGATGTCGGCAGCGGGCTGCTGGCCCCCGATCCGCTGCTGCCCGACGAACCCGACGCCGCGTCCGCGCTGACGGCCGGCGCGGCGGTCGTCACCTGCAGCGGCGACAAGTTACTCGGCGGTCCACAGGCCGGCCTGCTGCTCGGGACGACCGCGGTCATCCAGACCCTGCGCCGGCACCCGCTGTACCGGGCGTTACGGGTCGACAAGACCACCCTGGCCGCCCTCGAGGCCACCCTGCGCGGGCCGCTCCCGCCGGTCTGGGAGGCGCTGCGCGCCACCGGTCTGCGCGAGCGGGCCGAGGCCCTCGCCGTCGCGGTGGGTGGCGAGGTCGTCGCGTCGGACGGCGCTGTCGGCGGGGGCGGGGCGCCCGGACAGGCGCTGCCCGGCTGGGCGGTCGCGCTGCCGGTCGTGCTGGCCGAACGGCTGCGCCTCGGCGACCCCAGCGTGGTCGGCCGGGTGGAGCGCGACCGGTGCCTGCTCGACCTGCGCTGCATCCCGCCCGCCGACGACGACCGGCTCCGCGTGGCGGTCCTTGCATGTATGTCGTAGCTACCGCCGGCCACGTCGACCACGGCAAGTCGACCCTCGTGCGGGCGCTGACCGGCATGGAGCCGGACCGCTGGGCCGAGGAACGCCGGCGTGGGATGACCATCGACCTGGGCTACGCCTGGACCGAGCTGCCGTCCGGCGAGGTGCTGGCGTTTGTCGACGTACCAGGCCATCAACGCTTCATCGGCAACATGCTGGCCGGCCTCGGGCCCGCGCCGGCGGTGCTGGTCGTCGTCGCCGCCGACGAGGGCTGGCGCCGGCAGTCCGGCGAGCACCTGGCCGCGGTCGACGCGCTCGGCTTGACCCGGGGGCTGCTCGCGGTCACCCGCAGCGATCTCGCCGACCCAGGCCCGGCGACCAGGCAGGCCCTGGAACAGATCGGGCGCAGCTCGCTCGGGCAGGTCGAGGCGGTGGCCGTGAGCGGCGCCACCGGCGCGGGTGTGCCGGCGCTGGGCGAGGCCCTGGACCGGCTCGTCGCGACGCTGCCGGCGCCCGAGCCCGACGCCCCCGTCCGGCTCTGGGTGGACCGCGCCTTCACCGTGCGCGGCGCCGGCACCGTCGTCACCGGCACCCTGGGCTCGGGCCGGCTGCGCACCGGCGACACGCTGCAACTCGGTGACCGGACCATCCGGGTCCGCGGTCTGCAGAGCCTCGGCACGGCGTACGACGAGATCGTGGCGACGGCGCGCGTGGCGGTCAACCTGCGCGGGGTTGAACGCAGCGAGGTCGGCCGGGGCGACGCGCTGCTGACCCCCGGTGCCTGGCGGTCCACCGGCGGCGTGGACGTCCGGCTGTCGCACGCCGAGCGGCTGCCCGAGCAACTGATGTTGCACGTCGGTTCGACTGCTGTCGCGGTGCGGGTACGCACCCTCGGCGACGACGTCGCGCGGTTGCTGCTCAGCGTGCCGCTGCCACTGCGGGCCGGCGACCGGGCGCTGCTGCGCGACCCCGCCGAGCAGCGGGTCGCGGCCGGGGTGCTCGTGCTCGACGCGGACCCGCCGGCATTGCGTCGCCGCCGGGGTGCTGCCGCTGCACGCGCTGCTTCGCTCGAGGACGCCAGCGGCCGACCGGATCTGGCGACCGAGGTGGCCCGGCGCGCAACGGTCCGGCGGGCCGAGCTGGCGGGGCTCGGCATCGCTTTCGAGCCGGCCGACGGGGTCGTCGCGCAGGACGACTGGCTGATCGCGACCGCCACCTGGGCCGGCTGGGTGGCCGCGCTGCCACGGCTCGTCGACGAGCACGCCAAAAAGGCCCCCCTCGAGCCCGGGCTCGCGGGCGCCGCCGCAGCGCTCGGCCTGCCCGACCCGGCCCTGCTGCGGGCCGTCGTGGCGGCCGCCGGCCTCGAGCAGGCGGCCGGCCGGGTACGCCGCCCCGGGGCCGTGCCCCAGCTCGGCGCGGCCGAGCCCGGGCTGCGCGAGGTGGAGCAGCGCCTTGCGACGCAACCGTTCTCGGCACCGGAGACACCCGAGCTGCTGGCCCTCGGCCTGGGTCAGCGCGAGCTGGCCGCAGCCCAGACCGCCGGCCGCGTCGTACGCCTCTCCGGCGACGTCGTCCTG
Organism: Frankiales bacterium; assembly: GCA_043747515.1. Lineage (GTDB taxonomy): Bacteria > Actinomycetota > Actinomycetes > Mycobacteriales > SCTD01 > JAYSQK01. Next base: position 15,558 of record JAYTOZ010000232.1, read on the forward strand.
CTCCCCGACGGGCCCGCGCGGGCGATGCGGGTGCTTGCTTGTCTGCCGCAGCCCTTCACGACCAGCCAGGCCCGCCAGGCGCTCGGCACGACCCGCCGGGTAGCGATCCCGCTGCTCGAGCACCTCGACGCGAAGGGCTGGACCCGGCGGCTGGACGGCTCGCTCCGGGAGGTCGCCAGCCGGCGGTAGGTTGATCGCGTCCCGGCCCTGCTGCCCGTCGGAGGTTCTCCCCATGGTCCATGAAGTCCGCGGCGTCGTTGCCCTGTCCAAGGGCGCACCCGTCACGATCGAGACCGTCCTGGTCCCCGACCCCGGTCCCGGGGAGGCGCTGGTCAAGATTCAGGCCTGCGGTGTCTGCCACACCGACCTGCACTACCGCGAGGGCGGGATCAACGACGAGTTCCCGTTCCTGCTCGGCCATGAGGCCGCCGGGATCGTCGAATCCGTCGGCCCGGACGTCACCTCGGTCGCACCCGGCGACTTCGTCGTCCTCAATTGGCGCGCGCCCTGCCAGCAGTGCCGCTCGTGCAAGCGTGGCCGGCCGTGGCTGTGCTTCAACAGCCAAAACGCCAGCCAGAAGATGACGCTCAAGGACGGCACCGTGCTGAGCCCGGCGCTCGGTATCGGCGCCTTCCTGGAAAAGACGCTGGTTGCCGCCGGCCAGTGCACCAAGGTCGACCCGTCCGCCGACCCCGCCGCCGCCGGCCTGCTCGGCTGCGGTGTGATGGCCGGCTGGGGCGCTGCGGTCAACACGGCGCCGGTCCGTCAGGGCGACACCGTCGCGGTCCTGGGCTGCGGCGGCGTCGGTGACGCGGCCATCGCGGGGGCGATCTATGCCGGCGCCCGACAGGTCATCGCGGTCGACCTCGACGATCGCAAGCTCGAGTGGGCCAAGGGTTTCGGCGCGACGCACACCGTCAACGCCGGCTCCGGCGACGTCGTCGAGGCGCTGCGCGCGTTGACCGGCGGCTTCGGGCCCGACGTCGTCATCGACGCGGTCGGCCGGCCGGAGACCTTCCGGCAGGCCTTCGACGCCCGCGACCTCGCCGGCACCGCGGTCCTGGTCGGCGTGCCCAACCCGACGATGGTCTTCGAGATCCCGCTCATCGAGGTGTTCGGCCATGGCGGCCAGCTCAAGTCGTCGTGGTACGGCGACTGTCTGCCCGAACGGGACTTCCCGCTGATGATCGAGCTGTGGCAGCAGGGCCGGCTCCCCCTCGACGCGTTCGTCAGTGAGCGGATCGCCCTCGAGCAGGTCGAGGAGGCGTTCCACAAGATGGAGCGCGGCGAGGTGCTCCGGTCGGTGGTCGTGCTGTGACCGCCCGGATCGAGCAGCTCGTCACGAGCGGCACCTTCAGCCTGGACGGGCAGACCTTCGACGTCGACAACAACGTCTGGCTGATCGGTGACGACGACGAGGTCATCATCTTCGACGCGCCGCACGACCCGGACGCGATCGAGGCGGCCGTCGCCGGCCGCACCGTCGTGGCGATCGCCTGCACGCATGC
>JAYTOZ010000233.1:0-14199 GCA_043747515.1 Frankiales bacterium
CTGCCGGGCCTCCGGCAGCACCGCGGCCTTGAGCTTGGGGATGAACGCGTCGCCGAGCGCGATCACGTCGGCGGCCGGGTGGCCGGCGACGGCCCCGAGGATTCGTTCGCGCAACTCGGCGCTGCCCTCGTCGGTCGCACCCTTCAGGACAAAGCGGACAGCCGAGAACGCGTCGAGCAGCAGGGCCCTGGGTGGCACGTAGCCGGCGCGGAAGGCCGCCACCGCGAGCGGGAAGTTGGCCGACCCACGGATCAGCGTGCGATCCAGGTCGAAAAAGGCTGCTGCCGAGCCCATCTCTTGCCCCCGTCCACCGGCCCAATACCTACCCTTGCGTAGGTTACTTGACCGTAGGTAAGACGTCCAGCCCCCAACCCGGGCCCGCACCTGCCCCGGCGTACCGACATGCGGTCATGCACCGTCAGGGTCCGCTATGCTGCGGCGGTCCCCGACGGCCAGACGGCGTGGGCGCGCCTTCAGGTCTGGGTAGCGTCCCCATCGTCTAGCGGCCCAGGACTCCACCCTTTCAAGGTGGCTACGCGGGTTCGAATCCCGTTGGGGGCACGGCACGACAGATTCAAGGCTTGAGCTCGCCTCAGGCCCCGTAGCGCAGTTGGTTAGCGCGCCGCCCTGTCACGGCGGAGGTCGCGGGTTCGAGTCCCGTCGGGGTCGCTGCATCACCAGGTCAGGTAGCTCAGCTGGTAGAGCATGCGCCTGAAAAGCGCAGGGTCGGCGGTTCGATCCCGTCCCTGACCACATGTGGTCCCGTCCGCGGAGCGAGGGCGGCCCTGACAGCACCGGCCCCTGGGCGGGTCAGCTCTCGCGGGGCAGCGGGATCCCGGCGAGCAACGCCCGGACCTCGAGCTCGCGGTAGCGCCGGTGGCCACCGAGGGTGCGGATAGACGTCAACTTGCCCGACTTGGCCCACCGGGTGACCGTCTTGGGGTCGACGCGAAACATCGTGGCGACCTCAGCGGGGGTCAGCAGGGCTTCGGTGTCGGGGGTGCGGCTGCTCATCGCTGGGCGTCCTCTCATGGGCGGGCAGGCTGGGCGCCTGTCCCAAGGGTAAGGGTCTGCGATGTCTCCTGTGTCCGGAATAGCCCACGAGGGTCATGTTGTGACTACCCACGTCCGGCTCAGTTCGCGGCTTCGACCGCCTGCAGCGCCTTCATCCGGGCGGTGACCCGCCCGTAGGCAGCCGCCGCCCGGGCCGAATCACCCTCGTGCAGGGAGGCGAGGGCCAGCGCGACGTCACGAGCCGACTCGTCCTGGGTCAGCTCGGCGTCATCGAGCAGGTGCACCAGCCCGCCGTAGTCCAGCTCGACGAGCGAGCGTGGGTGGAACTCCTCCAGCCAGCGGCCAAGATCCTCGACCCCCTCGGCGACCGCGGCGTCCTCGACCGAGCGGCGCAGCACCGACAGGGCCCGGGCAACCCGCCGCCGGGCCCGCGACATCGGCGTCCGATACATGAGCGTGCGGCCGGTACGCCGTCCCGGCGGTGCCCCGGCCGACCCACCGGGCTCGCCCGGGGTGCAGATCCGCTCGTCGGAGTCGACCAGCACGAACCACCGCAGCGGTACCTGCCAGGTGCAGGTCAGCACGTGTGTGCGGGTGTTGGCATGGTCGAGCCGCCAGCGGTCCAGGGCCACCTCGGCCTGTTCGACCAGCACTCCCGGGACGAATGCCTCGGCGATCTCGTCCGGCAGATCCGCGACGAATTCGGTCAGCGCCATCCACGAACGCACCTCGGTCCGCCACGGGCAGAGCAGCGTCACCCCGTCGACCTCGAGGACGAACGCCTCCTCGGCCACCTGCGGCAACGCCCGCGGTGGTCGACCGGCAGCCGACCGGAGCGCAGCCTCCCGCTCGACCGACATCGCTTCGGTCGACCCGAGCCGGGCCGCGCCGAAGGCGTACGGCTGCCAGTACCGCCGCTCGTCACCCTCGAACGCGGCCAGCGGCTCGTAGACCCGAAGGCTTGCCACGTACGCCATCACGTCGGGCATCGTCGCATGCGCCGATGGCTACCCTCGGCTGCCGGGGCACACCTCCCCCGGACCGCCGCGCGGGGGCAACCGCCGCCGTATTGCCAAGGGAGCCCGATGGGAGTCTTCGACCGGACCGACCATCTCAAGGACGCCGGCCACGAGCAGGTCGTGTTCTGCCAGGACCCGCCGAGCGGGCTCCGCGCGATCATCGCGATCTACTCGACCGCCCTCGGCCCGGCGCTCGGTGGCACCCGCTTCTACCCCTACGCCGACGAGGCCGCCGCCCTGTCCGACGTCCTGGCCCTGTCGCGGGCGATGGCCTACAAGGCAGCGTGCGCCGGGCTGGATCTCGGCGGCGGCAAGGCCGTCATCCTCGGCGACCCGGCGACGATGAAAACCGAGCCGCTGCTGCGCGCCTTCGGCCGGATGGTCCAGTCGCTCGGCGGCCGTTACTACACAGCCTGCGACGTCGGCACCTACGTCCAGGACATGGATGTCATCGCCAAGGAATGCGATTACGTGACCGGCCGGTCACCCGAGCACGGCGGCGCCGGTGACAGCGCCGTGCTGACGGCGTACGGCGTGTTCCAGGCGATGCGGGCGGCGGCCGAGCACACCTGGGGCGCCCCGTCGCTGCAGGGTCGGCGGGTGGCCGTCGAGGGCGTGGGCAAGGTCGGCCGGCTCCTCGTCGACCTGCTGGTCGACGACGACGCCACCATCGTCGTCAGCGACGTGGATCCAGCGGCCGTCGGCCGGCTCACCGCGGCCCTGCCGGCCGTCGAGGTGGCCGCGGTCGGGGCGCTGCCGACCCTCGACGTCGACGTCTACGCCCCGTGCGCGCTCGGCGGCTCGGTCGACGACGCGCTGGTGCCAGCCCTGTGCGCAAAGATCATCTGCGGGGCGGCCAACAACCAGTTGGCGCATCCCGGCGTCGAAAAGGCCCTTGCCGACCGCGGCGTGCTCTACACGCCCGACTACGTCGCGAACGCCGGCGGGGTGGTGCAGGTGGCCGACGAGATCGAAGGGTTCCGATTCGAACGGGCTCGAGCGAAGGCGGCCAAGATCTACGACTCGACCCTGGCCATCTTCCGACTCGCCGACGCGGACGGCGTCCCGCCCGCCGTTGCCGCTGACCGACTCGCCGAGCGTCGGATGGCCGAGATCGGGCGGCTCAGGACGGTGCTGGTGCCGGGTCGGAGCTGAGCGTCCCGGCGCAGCCGACGTCAGCCCGGGGTGTCCCCGGGCCATGGACCCTGTATCCTCACTTCCCAGGGCACTCCCGGCGTCAACCGCCGAGCGAGTGGTCGTCGCAGGTCCCGCAGCAACCGTCAGAACGAGGGGGTCGAGCCATGGGGCGCGGCCGTGCCAAGGCTAAGCAGACCAAAGTCGCTCGAGAGCTGAAGTACAACAGCGGATCGCTCGACCCAGAGGCGCTCAAACGCGAGCTCGCATCGTCGCCGCCGAGCACGTCCACGTCGTCGCAGGTCAGCGAGGACGAGGACGAGGACGAGGGACACCACCCCGACCACGACTGAACGAACAGCACGTCCCGGAGGGCGATCCCGCACAGGGTCGCCCTTCGTGCTGTCGCAGCCCACACGGCCTGCCCGCGGCGCTGCCCCGGATTACCACGGCCCCGTCGTACCGCTGCAACTCCGGCTGATCCACGCAAGGTTGGGCACCGAGCATGCGCGCACGACGGTTCCCCGGCTTCGGTGGATCACCGGAGTGAGGAGGCCGTCGAACCGTGACGACCGCGACCGCAACCAGCGCGTACCGACGAGAGCGACCACAACAGCGGCAAGCAGCTCCCCGCGCTCCAGCAGCCCGGAGAACCTTCGAACACCGCTGTGCTGCTGCTGTGGTTGCACACCCCAGGAGAAGCCGCTTGACCCGAGTGGCCTCAGCCGGGGTGGCTACCGGTGAGCACAGCCCCGCCGTCGCCGGTGACGATCTCGCCGAGGATCCAGGCGGGCACGTGCCTGGCGGTGAGCAGCGCGAGGGCACGGTCGACGTCGACAGCTGGGAGCACCACCACCATCCCGACGCCCATGTTGAAGGTTCGCTCCATTTCGGCCCGGTCGACCCGACCACGGTCGGCGACGAGCCCGAAGACAGGCTGGGGGGTCCAGCTGCCTCGGTCGAGTCGGGCGGCGAGATGGTCCGGCAGCACGCGGGTGAGATTGCTCGCGAGCCCGCCGCCGGTGACATGGGCAAACGCGTGCACGTCGGTCTCGGCGATGAGTTGCAGGCAGTCCTTGGCGTAGATCCGGGTCGGCGTCAGCAACTCCTCGCCGAGGGGTCGGCCGAGTTCGTCGATCACGGCGTCGAGCCGCAGTCGGGCCCCCTGCAGCAGGACGTGGCGCACCAGCGAGAAGCCGTTGCTGTGCACCCCGGACGAGCCCATGGCGACCACCACGTCGCCGGCCCGTACCCGCTCGGCTCCGAGCACCTCGTCGGCCTCGACGACACCCACGCCGGTGCCAGCGATGTCGTAGTGGTCGTCGGCCATCAGCCCTGGGTGCTCGGCCGTCTCGCCACCGACCAAGGCGCAGCCGGCCAGGGCGCAACCGGCGGCGATCCCGCCCACGATCTCGGCGACCCGCTCCGGGACGACCCGGCCGACCGCGACGTAGTCCTGCATGAACAGCGGCTCCGCCCCGCAGACGACGAGGTCGTCGACGACCATCCCGACGAGGTCGATACCGACCGTGTCGTGCTTGCCCATCGCCTGGGCGATCGCCAGCTTGGTCCCGACGCCGTCGGTACTGCTGGCCAGTAGCGGGTCGCGGTACTTGCGTACGTCCAGCCGGAACAGGCCGGCGAACCCGCCGAGCCCACCGACCACCTCAGGTCGGCTCGCCCGCGCGACCTGGCTGCGCATCAGCTCGACCGCGCGGTCACCGGCCTTGATGTCCACGCCTGCCGCGGCGTACGACTCACCACTCACGGTCGGCCGAGCGCATCGGACGCCCCGGCCCCTGGGAGCAGGGCACCGGCCGGGTCGGCGGTGGCGGCATGCCCGGCGACGGCGGTTCGCTCCAACCCCTCCAGCACATGCTTGCCGATCAGCGCCTGCTGCGGGATCTCGATCGGGTAGTCGCCGGTGAAACACGCCCGACACAGCTGGTCCGCGCGCTGGGCGCTCGCAGCGGTCAACCCGTCGAGGCTCACGAAGGCCAGGCTGTCGGCCCCGATGCTCGCCCGGATCTCCTCGACCCCGAGGCCGTTGGCGATCAATTCGGCCTTGCTGGCGAAGTCGATCCCGTAGAAGCAGGGCCACATCACCGGCGGGCTCGAGATCCGCACGTGCACCTCGGCCGCGCCGGCCTCACGCAGCATCCGGACAAGGGCCCGCTGGGTGTTGCCTCGCACGATCGAGTCGTCGACGACGACGAGCCGCTTACCCTTGATCACCTCGCGCAGCGGGTTGAGCTTGAGCCGGATCCCGAGCTGGCGGATGGTCTGCGACGGCTGGATGAAGGTGCGCCCGACATAGGCGTTCTTGACCAGGCCCATGCCGTACGGGATCCCGCTCTGCTCGGCGTAGCCGATCGCGGCCGGGGTGCCGGACTCCGGTACCGGGATGACGAGGTCGGCGTCGACGGGCGCCTCGAAGGCCAGCGTCCGGCCGACCTGGACCCGGGTCGTGTAGACGCCCTGGCCGGCGATCGTGGTGTCCGGGCGGGCCAGGTAGACGTATTCGAACAGGCAGCCCTTGGGCGTCTTCTCGGCAAAGCGCTGCGAACGCACCCCGTGCTCGTCGATGGCCAGCAACTCACCGGGCTCGACCTCACGCACGAAGCTCGCCCCGACGATGTCAAGAGCCGCCGACTCACTGGCGACGACCCAGCCGCGCTCGAGCCGGCCGAGGACAAGCGGACGCACCCCGTGCGGGTCGCGGGCGGCGTACAGCGTGTGCTCGTCCATGAAGACCAGACAGAACGCGCCACGCAGGGTGGGCAGGACCTCCATCGCGGCGGCGTGCGGCGAGAGGTCCGGCCGCGCGGCCAGCAGCGTGGTGATGAGATCGGAGTCGGTGGTGGACTCCATCGGGCCGCGCTCGACCCCCAGACCGGCAATCCGGCTGGCCAGCTCGCTGGTGTTGGTGAGATTGCCGTTGTGGCCGAGCGCCAGGCTGCCGCCGCCGGGCTGGGTCCGGAAGCTCGGCTGGGCATTCTCCCAGGTGCACGAACCGGTCGTCGAGTAGCGGCAGTGACCGATACCGAGGTGGCCCTTGAGGCTCTGCAGCAGCGCCTCGTCGAAGACCTGCGCGACCAGCCCGAGCTCTTTGTAGACGAGAACCGAGCTGCCGTCGCTCACCGCCATCCCACAGGCCTCCTGGCCGCGGTGCTGCAGCGCGTACAGGCCGTAGTAGGTGAGCTTGGCGACGTCCTCGCCAGGCGCCCAGACCCCGAAGACGCCGCACTCCTCGCCGACCGGTCGTTCGGGTGCGAACCGGTCCTCTGGCATGTCCTGTGCGACAGGCACGCGGGGGCTCCTCGCGAGTGGGATGGGGGGGAAGCCGACCGGGCCGAGTGTACCGGCGCCCCGTCGTACGCCGGGACAGTGAGGTCAGGTGATCAGGGGCAACAGCGCCGACAGATCGGAGCGCTCCCCGCTGGCCCGCACCCGACCGTCGCACACCGCATCGGCCCAGGTGAGCCGGCCGGTGCACAGCTGGACGAACGCCACCGGCTCGACCTCGACCGTCGCCGGCGGCGTGCCGCGGGTGTGCCGGACACCCGCCAGGCATTGCACCGCGGCGTACGGCGGGACCCGCACCTCGACACTGCGGCCGGGGTGCCGCGCCGCGAGCAGCCGGGCGAGGTGCCGGGTCGCGGCCTTGAGATCAGCGCTTTGTGGCTCACGGTCGTCGTCGAGCGCGGCAAGCACGGCCGCGGTCGGCGACGGGTCGTACGGCGCGGGGCGCACGGGGGGCAGCGTATTGCCGGCTCTCGGCGGCTGGTCGGTACGCGTCGACTTTGCACCTCGACGGCGATGCGGCAGGCTCCGCCGCGTTCCCGTTGACCCGAAGCCCCAGGAGGCGCATGTGCGTCGGTGCTGTGTCGTCGTCCTCGCCGGTGCGCTGGCCCTGACCGGCTGCAGCAGCGCGAGCAAGCCGAAAGCTGCCACCCCTGCCTCGCCGGCGACTGCTTCGTCACCATCGCCGATGACCTCCGGGGAACCGACGCCGGAGCCGTCGGGCAGTTCGACTCCGAGCGCCGGCGTGACCGTGGTGCAGACCCAGACCGTGACGACGGCCATCTCCAAGACGGGTCGAATCGCGTTGGGCATCAGCGCGATAGAGGTGCGTGGCAAGTTGGCAGTCGTCGACGTGAACTTTTCGGTTGACCTGCCGGACAAGTCGGCCGATCAAACCTTTACCCTGTTTGAACTCAACGGCAACTCCTTCATCGAGCCGAACCTCATCGACACGATCAATCTCAAGCGCTACGCCACCGTGTCCGACACCCTCGGTCACAGTCTGAGCAGCGGGGACCTGGCAAGAGTCACGAACGGCAGGACGACGGCCACGTCGTTCACCTTCGCCGCGCCGCCGGTGGACGTGAAGTCCCTGGACTTCCACCTGGGCAAGTTCCCGCCATTTCGCGACGTCCCGGTGACGCATTGAGGGTCGCGGTTGCGCTGACGGCAGGCCTCGTCCTGATGACCGGCGTCGCCCGGGCCGACGTGCCGCAGTCCACCCTGGACAGCTCCGTCACGTCCATCGACGTGGCCAGCACGGTGAGATCGTTGACGCTGCCGGTGGAGTCTCTGAAGACCGAGACGATAACCGGTGGCGTCACGTCGATCACACTGTCCGCGGACGTGCTGTTCGACTTCGGCAAGGCCACCCTGACGCCGGCCGCCGCCAGCACGGTCTCGCATCTTGCCGCCCGGCTCAGCCAGGCACGTGGCGCCGTCTCGGTCGTCGGGCACACCGACAGCATCGGCACACCGGCCGACAACCTGGCCCTGTCGCTGGCCCGGGCGCAGACGGTCCGGACGGCACTGCTCAGCGGCCTGACCGGACGACCCGTCCAGGTCGTCGCCAGTGGCCGTGGCGAGCTCGCCCCGGTCGCGCCGAACGCACTCGGCGGCAAGGACAACCCGGTCGGTCGCGCCAAGAACCGGCGGGTCGTCATCAGCTTCCGCTGAGTCCGATCGCCACCCTGACCGGTGATCAACAGGGCCGGGCGGGGCGGCCGCCGACCTCCTCGGGTCAGCCGAGGTCGGGCTGAGCCTGCCCAGGCGTCGCTGGGCGGACCAGCGCGGGACCCGCCGGGTCGTCGCGGGTGGCCCCGGCCAGCGGACCGAACAGCGCCGGCAGGGTCGCCTCGTGCGCCGCCCGGAGCTGATCGAGCCCGATCCGGAACACATCCTGGACGTCGAGCGCCTCGCCGTCGGTCACCCCGATCCGGGCGCACGGCAACCCACGGGCAGCGCACATCTCGGTGAACCGGAGCTCCTCGGAGCGCGGGACGCTCACGAGCGCACGCCCCGCCGATTCGCTGAACAGCTGCACAAAAGGCGAAAGGCCCTGCGGCAGCACGACTCTCGCACCGAGCCCGTTGGCCAGCGCCGACTCGACGAGCACCTGGGCGAGCCCTCCGTCGGACAGGTCGTGTGCGCTCGACAGCATCCCGTCGCGCGAGCCGCTGACGAGCACCTCGCCGAGCAGCCGCTCGCGGGCCAGATCGACCTGCGGCGGGCGGCCACCGAGGTGCCGGTGCTGCGACCAGGCCCACTCGCTTCCACCCAGCTCGTCGGCGGTGTCGCCGAGCAGCAGCAGCGACTCGCCCTCGGCCTGGAAGCCCATCGGCGTGCGGCGGGCGACGTCGTCGAACAGTCCCAGCACCCCGACCACCGGCGTGGGGTTGATCGCGACCCCGGCCGTCGAGTTGTAGAAGCTCACGTTGCCGCCGGTTACGGGCGTGGCCAGCTCCCGGCACGCCTCGGCGAGACCCCTTGTGACTTCGGCGAACTGCCACATCACTTCGGGCTCCTCGGGGCTGCCGAAGTTGAGGCAGTTGGTCACCGCGATCGGGACGGCTCCCGTCGCGCACACGTTGCGATAGGCCTCGGCAAGGGCCAGCTGCGCCCCGGCGTACGGGTCGAGGCGGGTGTAACGGCCGTTGCCGTCGGTGGCGAGCGCGATGCCCAGGCCGGTCTGTTCGGACAGCCGCACCACCCCGGCGTCCTCGGGCCAGGCAAGCACGGAGTTGCCGAGCACGATCCGGTCGTACTGCTCGACCACCCAGCGCTTGCTGCACAGATTGGGGCTGCTGACCATCGCGAGCAGCAGCTCGGCGGTCGCCTCCGGGTAGGCCGGCAGCGGCAGCGCCTGCAGCGCATCGAGGTCGGCCGGCCTGGTCATCGGCCGCTGATAGACCGGCCCGTCGTCGGCGAGCGAGCCGGGCGGCACGTCGACCACCGGCTCGCCGTGCCACAGGACCGTCAGCCGGTCACCCTCGACGACCTCGCCGATCGCGGTGGCGAGCACCCCCCACTTGGCAGCGATGGCCAGCACCTGCTCGAGCTTGGCCGGGTCGACGATTGCCAGCATCCGCTCCTGGGACTCGCTCGCCAGCACCTCGTGCGGCTGCATGCTCGCCTCACGCAGCGGCACCCGGTCCAGCTGCGCCACCATGCCGGACTTCCCGGCGGCCGAGGTCTCGGTCAGGGCGCAGGTCAACCCTGCGCCGCCGAGGTCCTGCATGCCCTCGACCAGCTGCGCGTCGTACAGCTCGAGACAGGCTTCGATCAGCAGCTTCTCGGTGAACGGGTCGCCGACCTGGACCGCCGGCCGGTTGGCCGGGCCATCGTGTTCGAAGGTCGCCGAGGCCAGCACGCTGACCCCGCCGATGCCGTCGCGGCCGGTCTTGGCGCCGAGCAGGACGACGACGTTGCCGACGCCCCTGGCCGCCGACAGCTGGATCCGTTCGACCGGCATGACCCCGAGGCAGAGCGCGTTCACGAGCGGATTGCCTTGGTAGGACGGGTCGAAGACGACCTCGCCGCCGACGTTGGGCAGTCCGAGGCAGTTGCCGTAGCCGCCGATGCCGGCCACGATCCCCGGCAGCACCCGGGCGGTGTCGGGATGGTCGGCGTCGCCGAAGCGCAGCGGGTCCATGACCAGCACCGGACGGGCGCCCATCGTGAGAATGTCGCGCACGATGCCGCCGATCCCGGTGGCCGCGCCCTGGTAGGGCTCGACATAGCTCGGGTGGTTGTGGCTCTCGACCTTGAACGTGACCGCCAGACCCTCACCGACGTCGACGACGCCGGCGTTCTCGCCCATGCCGACGAGCATCCGATCGCCTTTGGGCAGCTCGGCGAACTGCCTGAGGTGAACCTTGCTGCTCTTGTACGAGCAGTGCTCACTCCACATGATCGAGTACATCGCCAGCTCGCACTCGGTGGGCCGGCGGCCGAGCACCTGGACGATCCTTGCGTATTCATCCGGCGCGAGCCCCAGCTCGGCGTACGGCTGCTCGAGATCCGGTGTGGCCACGGCGTTCTTGACGGTGTCGGTCATCAGACCAGCGCCGTCAGGACACTGACGAAGAAGCCGAGGCCGTCGGTGCCGGGTCCGGTGAGGTCCTCGACCGCATGCTCGGGGTGCGGCATCAGGCCGACGACGTTGCCCCGTGCGTTGCGGATGCCGGCGATGTCACGGGCGCTGCCGTTGGGATTGCCGCCCTCGTAGTAGGCGATCACCTGCCCCTGCGCCTCGAGCTCATCGAGCACCGCGGGGGCCGCGACGTAACACCCCTCGCCGTTCTTGATGGGAATGGTGATGCGGGCGCCCCTGTCGTATGCCGAGGTCCAGGCGCTGTCGGTGCTCTCGATGCGCAGCACCTGGTCGCGGTGCACGAAGTGCAGGCCCTGGTTGCGGGTCAGTGCGCCGGGCAGCAGATGCGACTCGCACAGCACCTGGAACCCGTTGCAGATACCGAGGACCGGCAGGCCCTCGGCCGCCCCGGCGATGATCGTCTCCATCACCGGCGCAAACCTGGCAATCGCACCGCACCGCAGGTAGTCGCCGTAGGAGAAGCCTCCGGGCAGCACCACCGCGTCGACGCCGTGCAGGTCGGGATCGGCATGCCACAGTGCGACCGGCTCGGCGCCCGCCAGCCTGGCGGCGCGCTGCGCGTCACGGTCGTCAAGGCTGCCAGGGAAGGTGACGACACCGATCTTCACGTCCAGCAGCCTACCGGCGGGGGAGGTTGCCGCGGTCCGCCACGGTGAACCGTCGGACCGCCAACTCTTCGTCTCAGATCAGCGCCTTTTCCAGCCGTACGACGGTGCCGTCGTCGGACCTGTGGGCGAACTGCACCGTGTCCACCGGGGCCCGCATGAGCTGGATCCCGCGGCCGCTCTCGGCCGACTGTTCGGCCTCGGTGAGCCCGTGGTGCTCACCCTGACCCGTCGTACGACCGGCACGGCAAGCTCGTCACGGGGTAGCGCGAGCGTCAGCTTGCTCTCCACCCTGGATGGGTGACCCCGTCAGGCGAGCCTGACGCTGACATCTTCGATCACCGGGTTGGACAGCAACGTGCCGGCCATCCGCTCGGCCTGGGCGAGCGCGTCCTGCGGGTCCGGCGCCTCGAGCTCGAGCTCGACGTGCCGGCCGATCCGCAGCCCCACCGGCGGCGCGAACCCCAGGGTCGGCAGCGCGTTGGCGACCGCCTGCCCCTGCGGGTCGAGGATTTCCGGCTTGAGCATGACGTCGACGACGATCCGGTGCACGGCCACGAGGGCAAGCCTAATGGCCCCCTCCTGCGCGAGCGGCGGGCTCAGCTGCTGCGGAGGTAGCTGTCGAACGACGAGCCGGTCAGCCGCTCGTAGGCCTCGAGGTAGCGGTCGCGGGTCTGGGCCACCACCGAGGCGGGCAGCTCCGGGCCGGGGGCCGACTTGTCCCAGCCGGTGGTGAGCAGCCAGTCTCGGACGTATTGCTTGTCATACGACGGCTGGGCGCGCCCCGGCTGCCAGGACGCCGCCGGCCAAAAACGCGACGAGTCGGGCGTGAGGACCTCGTCACCGAGCACGAGATCGCCTGCCAGGTGGCCGAACTCGAGCTTGGTGTCGGCAAGCAGGATGCCGCGCTCGCGGGCCACCGCAGCGCCGCGGCGGTAGACGTCGAGGGTGAGCGAGCGCAGCGCCGCGGCCACCTGCGCACCGACGGCGGCCTCGATCGCGGCGTAGCTCACGTTCTCGTCGTGATCGCCGACGGCGGCCTTGGTTGCGGGCGTGAAGATCGGCGCCGCGAGCTCCGAGCCGTCGACCAGCCCAGCCGGCAGCGGCACGCCGCAGACGGCGCCGGTCGCGGTGTAGTCCGACAGCCCCGATCCGGTCAGATAGCCGCGGGCCACGCACTCGACCGGCACCATCGCCAGGCGACGGCAGAGCATCGACCGACCGCGCAGCTGGTCGGTGAACGGCTGCAGCACGGCGGGCATCTCGCTGACCTTCGCGGTCACCAGGTGGTTGGGCACGACGTCGGCGAGCTGCTCGAACCACCACAGCGACAGCGCGGTCAGCACCGCACCCTTGTCCGGCACCGCTGTCGGCAGCACCACGTCGTACGCCGACAGCCGGTCGCTGGCCACCAGCAGCAGGTGATCGGCGTCGACGGCGTAGAGGTCGCGGACCTTGCCGGAATGGACCAGCGGCAGGGGGAGCGTCACGCGGCGCAGTCTGTCAGGACAGGCCGAACGGGACCGCCACCACAAGCACGAGGGCGACGGTGCCACCCACCACCGGCCACCACCCGCGCAGCCCGAACAGCCGGGCGATGCACCACGGGCCGGCGGCGAGCAGCAGCACCGTCAGGACACCGAGGGCAGCCCCGAGCGGCGGGTTGCCAGGCCGGCAGGACAGCAAGCAGCCCGACCAGGTGACCATCGTGGCGAAGGCCGCCACCATCGCCCCGCAGACCCCCACAACCGTTGCGAAGACCGCGACGACCGCCCGCCAGGCCACCCCGGACAGCGTGACCGGGGCGACCGCCGGGCGCCGGCGCGGGCCCGGGGTCCCGCCGACCGGTCCACCGGTGACCGGCGCACCGGTGCCAGCCGGGGTCTCGAGAGTCGGTGCGTAGTAGCCATATCCCTGCGGTGTCGTCGTCATGCAGCCAGCCTGCCGGAGCCGGAGCCGGGCCGCCTGAGTAGACCTACCTGAGCGCGGCGAGCCGCTCGAAAACCGGCGCGAGCCGCTCGAGATAGCGCTCGGGCCGACAGACTTCGTCCAGGCGGGCCTCGTCGAGCCGCTGCCCGGCGGCGGCGGCCTGCGCGGTCAGGGTCGTGCGGAACGGCGTACCGGTCTCCCAGGTCTGCATGGCGGCCTGCTGCACGAAGGCGTAGGCGTCCTCGCGGGACAGGCCGGTCTCGACGAGCTCCAGCAGCACGGTGGAGGTGTAGATCAGGCCGCCGGAGCTGTCCAGGTTGGCCCGCATCCGATCGGCGTCGACGACGAGGCCGGTGACCAGCCGGGTGGTGAGGTGCAGCAGGTAGTCGGTCGCGATCGAGGCGTCGGGCAGCGCGACCCGCTCGGTGGAGCTGTGCGAGATGTCGCGTTCGTGCCACAGCGGGATGCCCTCCATGACCGGGACGACCTGGGCTCGGACAATTCGTGCCATCCCGGCGATCCGCTCGCTCGCGATCGGGTTCTTCTTGTGCGGCATCGCGCTCGAACCCTTCTGGCCCTTGCCGAACGGCTCCCACAACTCGCGGACCTCGGTGCGCTGGCCGTGCCGTACCTCCAGGGCGAACGCCTCGCAGACCGTTGCGATGACGGCCAGCGCGGACACCCACTCGCTGATGCCGTCGCGGATGACCACCTGGGTGGCGGCGGGGGCGGGGGTGAGCCCCAGCCGGGTCGCGACCGCTGTCTCCACGTCGGGCGAGATGTTGCTGTAGGTGCCGACCGCCCCGCTGATCTTTGCCACCGCGACGGCCTCCCGGGCCCGTCGCAGCCGGTCGCGGGACCGGGCCATCGCGAACGCGAGATCGGCTACCCGGTGGCCGAAGGTCGTGGGTTCGGCGTGGATCCCGTGCGTGCGACCCACCCGAACAGTGTCCTTGTGGGTCAGGCCGAGGTCGCGCAGCGCAGCCACCAGCAGATCGGCTTTGGCCAGCAGGATGTCGGTCGCCTCGACCAACTGCAGGGCAAGCGCGGTGTCGAGCAGGTCGCTGCTGGTCATGCCGAA
>JAYTOZ010000234.1:0-2602 GCA_043747515.1 Frankiales bacterium
AAGCGGGTGCCGGCCCGGAGGCTGACACCCGCTCTGACCTGCGGTTTCACCGGTCGGGATGACAGGATTTGAACCTGCGACCCCTTGACCCCCAGTCAAGTGCGCTACCAAGCTGCGCCACATCCCGGCGTACGAGGGCGAACCCTTGAAGCGGTCGAACCCTAGCAGGGCTCAGGCCTTCTTCTGCTTCTCCCGCACCCGCACGCTGACCTCGATCGGTGTGCCGGCGAAGCCGAAGTCCTCGCGCAGCTTGCGTTCGATAAAGCGCCGGTAGCCCGCTTCGAGGAATCCGCTGGTGAACAGCACGAAGCGCGGTGGCCGGGTGCCGGCCTGCGTCGCGAACAAGATCTTTGGCTGCTTGCCGCCGCGCACCGGCGGTGGCGTGGCCTGCGTCAACTCGGCGCACCAGCTGTTGAGTCGGGACGTCGGGATGCGGGTCTCCCAGCCCTCGAGGGAGGTCCGCAGGGCCGGCGCGAGCTTGTCGACGGCGCGACCGGTGAGCGCGCTGACGTTGAGCCGCGGCGCCCACTGCACGCGCGCGAGCTCCCGGTCGATCTCCTTCGCCAGCGTCGGCCGGCGATCCTCATCGACCAGATCCCACTTGTTGAAAGCGAGTACCAGCGCGCGCCCGGAGTCCGTGACCATCGCGATGACCCGTTGGTCCTGCTCACTGATCGGTTCGCTGGCATCGAGCAGCACGACCGCGACCTCGGCTGCATCCAGGGCCGCCTGGGTGCGCAGGGACGAGTAATACTCCGCGCCACTCGCGTGCGAGACCCGCTTGCGCAGCCCCGCGGTGTCGACGAAGCGCCATAGCTCCCCGCCTACCTCGACGAGGGAGTCGACCGGGTCGCGGGTGGTGCCGGCGACGCTGTCGACCAGGACCCGCTCCTCCCCGGTGAGCCGGTTCAGCAGCGAGCTCTTGCCGACGTTGGGGCGGCCGAGCAGGGCCACCCGCCGCGGACCGGCCAGCTCGTCGAACCGCTCCGCCGGCGTCTCGGGCAGCGCCGCAAGGATCGCGTCCAGCAGGTCACCGCTCCCCCGGCCGTGCAGAGCGGAGACGACATAGGGCTCACCCAGCCCCAGCGACCACAGCGCTGCAGCGTCCGGCTCACCCCGCTCGTCGTCGACCTTGTTGGCGGCCAGCACGACGGGCTTGCCGGCCCGACGCAGCACCTTGACGACGGCCTCGTCGCTGTCCGTGGCCCCGACGACGTTGTCGACGACGAACAGCACCGCGTCGGCTGCCGCGACAGCAATCTCGGCCTGCGCGCTGACAGCGACAGCGAGACCGACCGCATCGGGATCCCAGCCACCGGTGTCGACCACGGTGAACCGGCGGCCGCGCCACTGCGCGTCGTACGTCACGCGGTCACGAGTGACGCCGGGGACGTCCTCGACGACGGCTTCACGGCGTCCGAGGATGCGGTTGACGAGCGTCGACTTCCCGACGTTGGGCCGGCCGACGACAGCCAGCACCGGCTGGGCGGCGTCCTCGTTCATGGAGTCCTCTCCTGTTCGGCCGCACGCAGGTGGGCGACGAGGGACAGCCGCAGCTGCTCGGCCGCAACCCTTACCGTACGTCGCGAACGCGGGTCGCCATCGCGGGCGAGCGAGACCGGCGCCCCGAAGACGATCGTGACCGGAGCCCGCCAGGCCGGTCGCCAGCTGCCCTTCGGCAGGGCCGCAGACGTCCCGAGCACAGCGATCGGTACGACGGGGGCGCCGCTGCGCAAGGCGAGATAGGCCAGGCCGTCGGTGGTCTCGTCCAGCTGGCCGGTGCTGCGGGTTCCCTCCGGGAAAACCCCAAGCGCCCCTCCCCCGGCCAACACCGCCAGCCCTTGCTTGAGCGCGGTTCGGTCCGGTTGACCGCGGTGGACGGCGATCTGACCCAGCCACCCGAGTGCCCGCGCGAGCGGCCCGACGAACATCTCGGCTTTGGTGAGAAAGACCGCCGGTCGGGGGCTGAGCAGGAAGACCAGTGGACCGTCGAGGAAGCCGCTGTGGTTGCCGGCGAGCAGCACGGCCCCCTGCCGGGGGACGAGGTCGGCGCCGCGGACCTCGAGCGCGAAGACCGCCCGGGCGAGCGCGCTGCCGAAGCCGCGGCACCCGCCGACGAGCCAGGGCTGGACCGCGCCCCGCGCACGACGCCGGACCGGCCGCCGCCGCGGCGCTCCAGGCGTCATCTGGGCCCGAGGCCGGCCTCGGCGACCAGGGACAGCACCCGGGCGACCACCTCGTCGATGTCCAGGGCGGTCGAGTCGAGGTGGAAGGCGTCGTCGGCAGCCCGCAGCGGACTCGCGGCCCGGCCGCTGTCGAGGGCGTCACGACGGGCGAGGTCCCTGGCCACCGCCTCATGGCGTCCCGCTTCGTCGGCTGGGGCGGCGACGCCGGCATCGACCTCGGCAGCACGGCGGCTGGCGCGGACGGCCGGGTCGGCGTCCAGATAGACCTTGACGGGGGCGTCCGGCACGACCACCGTCGCGACGTCCCGGCCTTCGGCGACCGCCCCGGCGTGCCCGATCGCTTCGCGCTGGAGGGTGACCAGCAACGCCCGAAGGGCCGGCACCGCGCTGACCGCGCTGACCGCAGCAGTCACGTC
>JAYTOZ010000235.1:0-2287 GCA_043747515.1 Frankiales bacterium
GGGCCGGGCGCACGACAGCCGATGCATCAGCCGTAGGTGTCGCGCGGCCCTCGACCCTGCACCCGCCGTGGCCCGCGTCGCCAGTCCGGCTGGACCGGACCACGCACCACCACCTTGGCCACGATGCCCTCACCCGCATGCTGGCAGATCCGGGCCTGCAGCGTGCGGGTCAGCAGCCGCAACTGGGTCGCCCAGGCGGAGGACTCAGCGACGATCACCAGCTCACCGTCGACCAGGCTGGTCGGCTGGCAGTGGTCGGCGATCTCTGGCCCGACCACCTGGGCCCAGTTGGCCAGCACGCCGGCCGCCGAGCTGGTGTCCTGCCACCCCCGCTCCGCAACGAGCCGGGTGATTGCGGCGCCGAACACCATCGGGTCACGGGCGTCCGGCCCGGACCCGGTACGGACGCCCCTCGGGCGAGGCCGGCGGACCGCACCGGGCGAAACCCCCTTCGCGCGGGCGGCCGCCTTCGCCTGCGACAGCGCGGCCCGGACCAGATCAGGGCCCTTCAGCGGCTCATCGGACACGGGTCACCGTCCCCGCACACACGTCGTAGCGCCCACCGGTCAACGCCGCGGGCACGTCCTGCGCCACCGCTGCGGTGACGAGCACCTGCTCCGCACCCTGGACCAGCGCTGCCAGCCGTTCCCGCCGCCCCGTGTCGAGCTCAGCGAAGACGTCGTCGAGCAGCAGCACCGGCTCCCCGCCGTCCGCCCGAAGGAGCTCGTACGACGCCAGCCGCAACGCGAGCGCCACCGACCAGGACTCCCCGTGCGAGGCGTAGCCCTTGACCGGCATCGGGCCGAGCGAGAGCAGCAACTCGTCCCGATGCGGGCCGACCAAGCTGACTCCTCGCTCGACCTCCTGCGGCCGGACCCGAGCCAGCTCGGACAACAGCGCGGCGGCGAGCACCTCCCGGTCGGCTGAGTCGGGCATGCCCTCGCCGAGCGAGCTGCGGTAGGCCAGCGTCGCCTCGCCCTGACCCTTGCTGACCTCGCGGTAGGCCACCTCAACCAGCGGCTGCAGATCGACCACCAGGGCCAACCGGGCCGCCAACAGCTCGGCGCCGGCCCGGGCGAGATGGGCATCCCAGACGTCGAGCGTGCGCATGTCACCTCCCCCCGACCGCCGGGCCAGGAACGCCGTCTTGAGCAGCGCGTTGCGTTGCTTGAGCACCCGCTCGTAGTCGCTGCGGACCCCCGCGAGCCGCGGCGCGCGTTGCACGAGCAGATCGTCGAGGAACCGCCGGCGTTCAGACGGATCCCCCCGCACCAGGCTGAGGTCCTCCGGCGCGAACAGCACCGTCCTGAGCAACCCCAGCACTTCCCGGGCGCGGGGCACCGGTCCGCGATTGACCCGAGCCCGGTTGGCCTTGCCTGGATTGAGCTCCAACTCCACCAGCGTCGACCGATCGTCGCGCAGCACCTGGGCCCGGACGACAGCCCGCTCGCAGCCCTGCCGAACCAGCGGGGCATCGGTGCCCACCCGGTGGCTGGCAAGGGTCGCGACGTACAGCAGGGCCTCGACAATGTTGGTCTTGCCCTGGCCATTGGGGCCGACGAGCGCCGTCGCGCCAGGCGACAGCTGGAGGTCGAGCTGCGCCCAGGACCGGAAATCGGTGAGCGAGAGCTGGCTGACGTGCACGCGGCTAGCTGGGTTCTGCGCCCGGAACGGTGCCGGAGGTCCCACGTTCGCGGCTGCTGGTGGCGTCGGGCTCGCGCTGCGACACCGGCGAGGCGACATCCGCGCCCGGCGCGTCAGCCCCCTTGCCGACCGACCCGGCGGAGGCGGTGACGGCGTGTCCACCAAACTGGTTGCGGAGCGCGGCGACCACCTTCATGGCGGGCGAGTCGTCCTGGCGGGAGGCAAACCGCGCATACAGCGCGGCGGTGATGACCGGCAGCGGGACCGCGTGGTCGATCGCTGCCTGCACCGTCCACCGACCTTCACCCGAGTCCTCGGCGTAGCCGCGCAGTCCCGCGAGATCGGCGTCGGCGCCCAGCGCGTTCACCATCAGATCGAGCAGCCAAGACCGGATGACCGTGCCCTGCTGCCAACTTTTCACCACCGCCGGGACATCGGTGATCAGGTCGGTCGCCATCATCAGCTCCCAGCCCTCGGCGTAGGCCTGCATCAGGCCGTACTCGATCCCGTTGTGCACCATCTTGGCGAAGTGGCCGGCGCCAACCGCCCCGGCGTGGACGAAACCGCTGTCGCCCGACGGCTTGAGGACGTCGAAGAACGGCTGGACCTGCGCGACGTGCTCTCGCTCGCCGCCCACCATCAG
>JAYTOZ010000236.1:0-2435 GCA_043747515.1 Frankiales bacterium
GTGCTCCAAAGCAGGACGAAGATCGCGGGCGCCGCCGCGATCGCCCTGGCGCGGCTCAGCGGACCAGCTTGTCGAGCAGCCGGTCGAGCTCCGCGCGCGGATCGTCGGTCATCCCCAGGTGGACCGGGCCGGCCTGCAGGACCGTGCTGCGCGGCGCGGTCAGCCAGCCGAACCGCTGCCGCAGCGGCGTTGTGCCCGCTGGGCCGGTGCCCTCACAGGCGCGGCAGACCGCGTCCATCGCCGCCCGGACCGCTGGGACGTCCGCCGCCGGGTCGAGGGCGAGCAGCCGGCGTTCGTCCAGATGCACCTGGGCGGCCAGGAAGTCGAGCTCGCGGGAGTAGAGCACGACGCCGACATTGACGAACTCGCCGCGCTCGACCCGTGGCACCGCCCGCAGCGCGGCGTACTCGAACAGGCTCATCGCGACCACCAACCGCGGGCCGAGACCCGCCGCTGCAGGTGGTCGACGTAGGCAGCCCGGACGGCGTCGGGGCGCTCGAAGCCCGCTTCACCGTCGAGCCAGGCGTCCGGCACCAGGCTCAGCACCTCAATGAGCAGCGCTTCGGTGACCTGCTGTGCCAGCAACTCGTCGGCCCTCACCCGTTCGGTGGCTTGCTCAGCCAGGACGTGCCCGGCGGCATCGTAGGACCGGGTGAGCGAGCCGCCGGCGCGGGCCCAGGCGTGGTGGAACACCAGGCACGCGCCGTGGTCGATGAGGAAGAGCTCGCGGTGCCACATCAGCAGGTTGGGGTTGCGCCAACTGCGGTCAACGTTGCTGACCAGGGCGTCGAACCACAGGACCTTGCTCGCCAGCAGCGGCGGGACGGTGTGCGCGACCGGATCGAAGCCGAGCGACCCGGGCAGAAAGTCCATGCCCAGGTTCAGCCCACCACTCGCGCGCAGCAGCTCCTGCACCTCCTCGTCGGGCTCGGACCGGCCGAGCAGTGGGTCAACCTCGACGAGCACGAGCTCGGGGACGGGCAGGCCGAGCCGCCGGGCGAGCTCACCGCAGACGACCTCAGCGATGAGTGCCTTGCGGCCCTGGCCCGCTCCGACGTACTTCACGACGTACATCCCGAGATCGTCAGCCTCCATCAGCCCGGGCAGCGAACCACCCTCTCGAAGCGGTGCGACGTAGCGGGTCGCCGTCACGGTCCGGAGCACCCGGGAAGCGTAGGGGGACCGGCGCCCCGGCCAGCCCAGCTGATCGTTGTGCGGCTGGGCGCGCCGGCAGGCTCACTGTCCGCGCAAGGATCATCGGTCCGGCGGGGCACGCGCGGCGACTGCCTGCGTCACCGCTGCCGCTACGGCCGGCGTTCCCCGTCGGCTGCGCCGATAGCCTGTCGGGCATGTCGCGTACCGCGCTGGTCGAGCGCACCACCAAGGAGTCCGACGTCCGGGTCGAGCTCGAGCTGGACGGGACGGGGCAGGGCAGCTCCGACACAGGGGTGCCGTTCTTCGACCACATGGTGGGCCAGTTGGGGCGGCACGGTGGGTTCGACCTGACCGTGGTGACCAGGGGCGACCTCGAGGTCGACGCGCACCACACCGTCGAGGACACCAGCCTCGCCCTCGGCCAGGCCCTCAAGGAGGCGCTGGGCGACAAGGCCGGGATCCGCCGGTTCGGTGACGCCCTCGTCCCCCTCGACGAGTGCCTGGTGCAGGCCGCCGTCGACCTGTCCGGCCGGCCGTACGTCGTCCACGACGAACCCCCGATGGTCGAGCTGATCGGCTCCTATGACACGACCCTGACCCGGCACATCTGGGAGTCGTTCGTGGCGACCTCAGGCATCGCGCTACACGTCCGGGTGCTGGCCGGCCGCAACGCCCACCACCTGGTCGAGGCGCAGTTCAAGGCGGTGGCCCGGGCGCTGCGCACCGCGGTCGAGCTCGACCCGCGCGTCACCGGGGTGCCGAGCACCAAAGGCTCGCTCTGATGAGCCGGGTGTGAGCAAGGTGGTCGTCTTTGACTACGGCTCTGGCAATCTGCGCTCCGCCGAGCGGGCCCTGGTACGGGCCGGTGCAGACGTCACGGTGACCAGGGACCTCGACGCGGCCAGGAACGCAGACGGTCTGGTCGTGCCGGGCGTCGGCGCGTTCGGCGCGTGCATGCGCAGCCTCAACGCCGTGCGGGGGGGCACCGTCATCTGGGACCGGCTGCGCAGACAGCGTCCGGTGCTCGGCATCTGCGTCGGCATGCAGGTGCTGTTCGAGCGGGGCCTCGAACACGGC
The DNA here is from genome assembly GCA_043747515.1 of Frankiales bacterium. Classification (GTDB taxonomy): domain Bacteria; phylum Actinomycetota; class Actinomycetes; order Mycobacteriales; family SCTD01; genus JAYSQK01. The sequence goes on from JAYTOZ010000236.1 coordinate 2,233, forward strand.
GAGCAGAGCACTGGTCTCGGCATCCTGGCAGGTGACGTGACCCGCCTCGAAGCGCCGGTCGTCCCGCACATGGGCTGGAACACCGTGCAGGTCGCCGAGGGCTCCCGGTTGTTTGCCGGCGTCGAGGGGGAGCGCTTCTACTTCGTGCACTCCTACGCCGCCCACGACGTACCCGACGCGCTGGTATCCACCGCCGACCACGG
>JAYTOZ010000237.1:0-7853 GCA_043747515.1 Frankiales bacterium
GCCGAACGGGTGGCCGAGGGCGATCGCGCCGCCGTGCACGTTGAGCTTGTCCAGATCGATGCCCAGGTCGCGGTAGGACGGGATGACCTGCGCCGCGAACGCCTCGTTGATCTCGAACAGGTCGATGTCGTCGACCGTCTTGCCGGCCAGCTTCAGGGCGCGGCCGGTGGCCTCGACCGGGCCATAGCCCATGATCTCCGGGGACAAGCCGGTCACCGCGGTGGAGACGATGCGGGCGAGTGGGGTGAGGCCCAGCTGCCGCGCCTTGGTGTCGCTCATCACGATGACCGCGGCGGCGCCGTCGTTGAGTGGGCAGGCGTTGCCAGCGGTGACGAGGCCGTCCGGCCGGAAGACCGGCTTGAGGCCGGCCATGCCCTCGACCGTGACGCCGGCGCGCGGGCCGTCGTCGGTGCTGACGACGGTGCCATCGGGCGTGGTGATCGGGACGATCTCACGCTGGAAGAAGCCGTTGGCGATGGCCTTCTCGGCCAGGTTCTGCGAACGGGCCGCGAACTCGTCCATCTCCAGCCGAGTGATGCCTTTCAGCCGGGCGAGGTTCTCAGCAGTCTGCCCCATCGCGATGTAGCCGTCGGGGATTTGGCCGTTGTCGCGGGGGTCGCTCCAGCTGTCGATGCCGCCCTCGGCCAACTTGGCGGTGCGGGCCTGAGCCTGGTCGAAAAACGGGTTGGTCAACTCCTGGCCGGCGATCATGTCGCTGTTGCCCTTGACAAAGCGGCTGACCGTCTCGACCCCGGCCGAGATGAACGCGTCGCCCTCGCCGGCCTTGATGGCGTGCAGGGCCATCCGGGTCGTCTGCAGCGACGACGAGCAGTAGCGGGTGATCGTCGTGCCCGGCAGGAAGTCGTAGCCCAACATCATGGCGACCATCCGGCCCATGTTCATGCCCTGCTCGCCGCCGGGCAGGCCGCAGCCAAGCATCAGGTCGCCGATGTCGCGCGGGTCGAGCGCCGGCACCTTGTCGAGCGCGGCACGCACGACCGCGGCGGCCAGGTCGTCGGGGCGGACATCTTTCAGCGAGCCCTTGAAGGCACGGCCGATGGGCGAGCGGGCGGTCGAGACGATGACTGCCTCAGGCATGAGGGCTCCTAGAAGAACGGGGTTCGGTTTCTGGGGAACGCTAACCGGCGGCGAGCGCCGCGCGTACGGCGGGCAGGAGCGCATCTGCCCAGACGGCGTAGCCGCGCGCCGACGGGTGGAACAGGTCGAAGGACAGGCAGGTCGGGTCGGCCCGGAACGCCGGGCCGGTCAGAGCACGCAGGTCCACCACGATGCCCCCCGCCGCCCGCGCCGCCCCGGCAGTTGTCCGGGCAACCGCCCGGCCTCTGGCGGCCGAGAGCTCGCGGAGCGGGTGGGCGAAGGCGCGGGCCGCACCCAGGTCGGGGCAGGTGCCCACCACGACCGGCGCGGCGAGCCCGGCGACCGCCGCCCGGACGTCCCGGCCGACCCTGGCCAGCGGGGTGAGGTGGGTCGCGTCGTTGGCACCGATCAGCACGAGTACGGCATCCGCGTCGACCACCAACTCGATCTGGGCTGCGAGCTCGCCGGCTCGGGCCCCGCTCACGCCGTACGACGTCCAGCGGGTGCCCAGCCGGCTCCCGAGCTGGCCACCGATGGTGTCGGCGGCCTGCTGGACGCCCAGGCCGGCGGCGGTGGAGTCGCCCAGGACGACCAGGTGGCGGTCCCCGGTACCCCCGGCGGCCGGCGGCAGGTCGGTGGCGTAGCTGCGCCGGGTCGCAACAGCCGCCTCGGCCAGCAGCAGCAGCGGGGCGAGCGTGGCCAGGCCGACCCGAGCGGGCGCCCTCACGCCGGTGCGCCGGCTGCGGCCGGGCTGGCTTGCGGGTCCGCCAGGCCCTCCTCCACGCGCTCGTCGGGCGCCCCGCGCCCAACCAGCGGCAGCCGCCGGACGAGCCGGGTGAGGCGGCCCGGCCCGGCGGCGGCGATGCCCTCGGCGTCGGGCATCGTCTCGACGACCAGACCGGGTTCCATCGCCGCGGCGGAGGCGGCCAGCTCGACGTCCTGGACGGTGCTGCTGACCTGGACACTGACTGGGATGGTGACCCCCGCCGCCTCGAGCAGGCTGGGCAGCAGGGCATCGGTGACCCGCCGGTAGCCAGCCGCGGACGGGTGGAATCGGTCGGCACTCCACAGGTGCGGTGACTGGGCGAACTCGGGCCCGAGCAGGTCGCCGAGGGAGACCGCGACGCCGCCGTTCTCAACGACGGCCACCGCCTGCTCGCGGGCGAGCCGGCGGCTCCAGCGCCGGGCCACGGTGCGAAGTGGCTGCAACACCGGCTCGACCGTTCCAAGGTCGGGGCAGGTGCCCGCCACGACGAGCGCGCCGGCTGCCCGCAGGGTGCGGACGGCGCGGCCGAGGTCGCGGGCCGCGTCGCCCGGTGGCACCCGATGCGTCACGTCGTTGGCACCGACCATCACCAGGGCCAGGTCGACGGGGCGCTTGAGGGCGCGGGCGACCTGCACGTCGAGGTCCGCCGACCGGGCGCCGACGCCCGCCACGACGTCGAGCTCGACCCGCCGCCGCAGGTCGCGGGCGAGCCCACCGGCCAACAGGGCGCCGGGTGTCTCGTCGGGGGCATCGCAGCCAAGGCCGGCTGCGCTCGAGTCGCCCACGACGGCGAGCCGCAGCGGCGCCCCGAGATAGCGGCCATAGGACCCGTCCGGCACCGGCGCGGTCGCGGTCGGCACCCCGATGGTGCGCCGCGCGAGGGTGGCCTCAGCCCGTAGGACGGCGTACCCGGCTGCGCCCACCGCGCCGACGGCTCCCCCGCCGTACGCAGCCCGGACACCAACCCAGTGGGCCCGCCGCCCGGGCCGGGCGATCCTCACAGGTGACGGCCGGACGACAGGGGCAGGCGCCACGCAATGTTCGACATGTGCCACCTCCCCTCGACCGAAGGCACGACCCTACGCTGACAGTCCGGCGTCACGAGAGGACCAAGCGGTGCAGGTCAGCGACTCGCTCATCGATCTGGTCGGCAACACGCCGCTGATCCGGCTCGGCGCGATGGCCGCCGGGTTGGCCCCGCAGGTGCTCGCGAAGGTCGAGTACTTCAACCCCGGCGGATCGGTGAAGGACCGAATCGCCCTCGCGATGGTCGAGGACGCCGAGGCCCGCGGGCTGATCAAGCCCGGCGGCACGATCGTGGAGCCGACCAGCGGCAACACCGGCGTGGGCCTGGCAATCGTGGCCAACTCACGCGGCTACAAATGCGTGTTCGTGATGCCCGACAAGATGAGCGCCGAAAAGATTGCAGTCCTGCGTGCGTACGGCGCCGAGGTGGTCGTCTGCCCGACGGCGGTCGACCCGGCGCATCCGGACAGCTACTACAGCGTCAGCAAACGGCTCGCCGGGGAGATCCCGGGCGCCTGGAACCCCAACCAGTACGCCAATCCATTGAACCCGCAGGCCCACTATGCCTCGACCGGTCCGGAGGTGTGGTCGCAGACCGACGGTCTCGTCACGCACTTCGTCGCCGGGATCGGCACCGGCGGCACGATCAGCGGGACGGGTCGCTATCTCAAGGAGGTCTCCGGCGGCCGGGTGCAGATCATCGGCGCCGATCCCGAGGGCTCGGTCTACTCCGGCGGGACCGGCCGCCCCTATCTCGTCGAAGGCGTCGGTGAGGACTTCTGGCCGGAGACCTACGACACCTCCGTCGCCGACCGGATCATCGCCGTCAGTGACCGCGAGTCGTTCCTCACCACCAGGCGCCTCGCCCGGGAGGAGGCCCTGCTCGTCGGTGGTTCCTGCGGCCTCGCTGCCGCCGCAGCGCTGCGTCTGGCCGAGGAGCTGACCTCCGACGACCTCGTGGTGGTGCTGCTGCCCGACTCCGGTCGGGGCTACCTGTCCAAAATCTTCAACGACGAGTGGATGGCCGACTACGGCTTCCTGACCCCCGACCACAGTCAGCCGACCGTCGGCGAGGTCCTGCACCGCAAGGGGACCGACCTGCCGCCCCTGGTGCACGTCCACCCCGAGGAGACGGTGGGGTCGGCGATCGCGATCCTGCGCGAGTACGCCGTGTCGCAGATGCCCGTCGTCAAGCACGAGCCGCCGGTGATGGCGGCCGAGGTCGTCGGCGCCGTGCTCGACCGGCAGCTGCTCGACGCCGTCTTCGCCGACCGGGCCGCCCTGGACGAACCCCTGGGCCGGCACATGGCCGAGCCGCTGCCGATGGTCGGGTCCGGCGAACCGCTGCCGGTGGCGATGTCGGCGCTGGAGACGGCATCGGCGCTGCTCGTGCTCGACGACGGCAAGCCGGTCGGCATCATCACCCGCTCGGACCTGCTGGGCTTCCTCGCGCACCGCTGAACCCGGCGCGTCGTACCGTCTGCAGGTGACGGACAGCTTCGGGTTCGAGACGCTCGCGATCCACGCCGGGCAGGAGCCGGATCCGACGACCGGCGCGGTGATCGTGCCGATCTACCAAACGAGCACCTTTGTGCACTCCGAGGTCGGGGTGCACCGCGGCTATGAGTACAGCCGCAGCGGCAACCCGACGCGCACAGCGCTGGAGATCTGCCTCGCCGCGCTCGAAGGCGGCCGGACCGGCCTGGCGTTCGCCAGCGGGCTCGCCGCCGAGGACTGCGTGCTGCGCACGGTGCTCCGGCCCGGCAGCCACGTGGTCGTCCCCGACGATGCCTACGGCGGGACCTACCGGCTGTTTGCGAAGGTGCTCGCCCGCTGGGGGGTCGAGCACACTCCCGTGCCGCTCGGTGATCTGGATGCGGTGCGCGCGGCGGTGCGACCGGAGACCGCGCTGGTCTGGTGTGAGACCCCGAGCAATCCGCTGCTCGGCCTCGCCGACATCGCCGGCCTCGCGACCATCGCGCACGAAGCCGGGGCCCGGCTCGTCGTCGACAACACCTTCGCCAGCCCCTATCTGCAGCAACCGCTGGCCCACGGCGCCGATGTGGTCGTGCACTCGACGACGAAGTACCTCGGCGGGCACTCCGACGTCGTCGGCGGCGCGCTGGTCGTGGCCGACGCCGGGTTCGGCGAGGAGCTGGCCTTTCACCAGAACGCCATGGGCGCGGTGCCCGGGCCGTTCGACGCCTGGCTGGTGATGCGTGGCGCCAAGACGCTCGCCGTTCGGATGGACCGGCACTGCGCCAACGCCAAGCGGGTCGTCGAGCTGCTGCAACGCTCGCCGGCGGTCACCTCGGTGCTCTACCCGGGGCTGCCTGAGCATCCGGGACACGAGCTCGCCGCCAAGCAGATGCGCGACTTCGGCGGGATGGTGAGCTTTCGGCTGGCCGGGGGCGAAGCGGCGGCGCTGGCCGTGTGCAAGGCCACCCGGGTGTTCACCCTCGGCGAGTCGCTCGGCGGCGTCGAGTCGCTGATCGAACACCCCGGCCGGATGACGCACGCCTCGGTCGCGGGCTCCCAGCTGGAGGTCCCCGACGACCTGGTGCGCCTCTCGGTCGGCATCGAGAGCATTGAGGATCTCCTCGCCGACCTCGAACAGGCGCTGCACGTCAGCTCCCGCTGAGCTCGACCTGATCCGCGGTGGATGAATGCTGCGAACCAAGCATGCGGCCGCCGGCACCGGCACGCCGCCCTGGCCACTCGCCCTTGTCTCACCGTCAACCTCGCGAGTAGCGGCACTTTCAGCGGATGTAGAGACGCTGTAGGAGACGCCGGAGCGCCGAGGGGTGCCGCTCACGCCACTCGGTCAACGTCACGACGTGACCCAAACCCACATCGGCTTCCAGTACGTCTCGTTGCTCATCCGTCAGCGCGACAACCAGCGAAGTTACCTCGCCTGCCAGGGTCGTGAGCACCTCTCCGCCGGCCCAGATAATTGCGTCATAAGCGTGGGGCGCGAAGGTCACGAAGTCGCTTCGGGCGACGTCGTCGGCCAGCGGCACTATGTCGGTCCACATGTAGTCGTGCGCCCACTTGTCCTCTCGCACGAAGTGGGCACGGAGTCGCTGTGCAGCGTGGGCGATGGAGGGCGGCCAACTGTCTCGCAGGTGCCACGGGATGTCGGTCTGTGCAGCCGTCGCGTCGAGTGCCACCAGCCCGAGCGCCTGCCGGGTTGCAGCAAGACGTGTCGCTTCGTCCCAGCCTTCGCCGACGAGGACGTACTCGGCGCGACGCACGGACACCCACAGAGGCCAAGGCCCGGCTACCGTCTTCCAGCCGGCCTGAGCAACGAAGGTCGGCTGGCGACGTGTGGCGGTGAGCGCGGGGTGATGAGCGGTCAAGTGGACGAGGGCACGGTGCCGGGCTGTTGCAGACACCTCCGTAGGTGCGGCTGTGGCGCCATGTTGTCTTGCGATTCTTCGCCATTTTGACCGCCTGAGCTGTTGCAAGGGGCAGCGCCGCTGCCGCCCCGGTCGTGCACACCTCAAGACAAGTCTGTAAGGTCGAGCGAATCTAAAGGAGGGACTGTTATGGCTGGCTTGCCCGGCAAGAACCCGTACCGGCCGGGCGCGGCGACGCCTCCGCTTCACCTGGCCGGGCGCGAGCCCCAACTGTCCCGGTTTCCCAAGCTGTTGCGCGCCGCGCCGGAGATCCCGGCCAACATGCGCCTTACCGGCCTCCGCGGTGTCGGCAAGTCCGTCCTTCTCAAGGAGTTTGAAGCCGTGGCCCGGGCAGAGGGCTGGGCGGTCGTGCGGCACCAGGTCGAGCCGCGCCACAACACCGAGGAGGCCGTAAACGCGCTGATGGCGGCGGCGCTTGAGGCTGCGAAGGCACGACTGTCACGCGCCCGCCGAGTCAAGGCGACCATGGCGGTTGCCGCCCAGGAAGTCGGGAGGCGCCTGATGTCAGTGCAGTACGAGGACATCACCTTGTCGGTTGGCGGTGGCAAAGCCGTCGAGCTCGACCTGTCCCGCAACCTCTACGACGTAGTCGAGGCGGCGCTAGACACCGGCCACGAGGGCTTCGCCCTCCTGCTCGACGAGGCCCAGGTGATCCGGGATGACACAACCCGTGATGGCGAGCACCCGCTGTCCATGTTGGTCGCGGCGGCTAACGCGCTGCAGGAAGCCGGCCTGCCCCTGGCGCTGGTCATGTGCGGCCTGCCCACGCTGCGGGCCAACCTGCAGCGGGCCCGGACCTACTCTGAACGCATGTTCCGCGGCGAGAACATCGCCGAGCTACGCGGCAACCCCGGCCCAGCCCGCGACGCTTTCGTCGAGCCGCTGGCCGGCACAGGAGTCAAGGCAGACGACGCCCTCGTCGCTCGGGTCCTCGACGAGGTCGAGGGCTACCCCTTCTTCATCCAACTTTGGGGTGCCGAGCTGTGGGAAGCCGCCCAGGACGCCGGGACCGCCGTGTTCACCACCGACCTTCTGGACGCCATCGAGACCGACATCTACGAACGGCTAGACGAGGAGTTCTACGCAGGCCGGATCGAGACCTTGACGCCGAGCGAGCAGGACCTGCTGCTGTCCACCGCCTCCTGTCCCTATCCGCCACTGCGGACGGTCGACATCCGCAGTCGCAGCCACAAGAGCGAAGGCAACGTAAATGTGCTCATGGGCCGGCTGACCGAGCAGGGCGTGCTCTACCGCGTCCAGAAGGGTGTGTACGAGTACACCGCCCCCAAGTTCCACCAGTACCTGCAACGGCGGGTCGCCGCGCTTGATGGCTGATCCCACGGGAAAAGGAGCGGCACCTGACTACCCTTACAAAGGGTGCCGCGGGCAAAGAGCATCACCTACCTGCGGTTGCGACGTCTACAGCCACCGGGCAGTTAGTCGTGTCATGCTTATCCGGTTCCCTCCGCTGCTCCCGGCGTCCAAGAGATTCCGGCATCGTCGATGCCTGCTGGCCGGAACGATGCCACCGGCAGGTCGCTCTC
>JAYTOZ010000238.1:0-2411 GCA_043747515.1 Frankiales bacterium
GGACGACACGCGTCGATGATCAGGCGCGAGTTGGTGCCCTTGTGGTCGGGATGGATCGCCGGATCAAGCGCGCCGCTGAGTGCGCCGGTGAGAATCTTCATGTCCCGCTCGGGATCGGCCCGGGTGGTGACCGCCCAGATCACCTCGTGCAGGTCGGTGATGTCTATGTCGTCGTCCACGACGATCACGATCCGACCGAGGTAGTTGGCCTGGCGCACTTGCGCCGCGATGTTGCCGACTTGGCGCGAGTGGCCCTGATACAGCTGCTTGATCGCGATGATGTTGAACAGGCGGCACCCGCCGACGCTGTGCGTCCATGCCGCGGTGACACCCGGGATCCCGGCGCCCTGGATCTCACGCTTCAGCGCCGCGCTGCGGCCGTACTGCTGAAAGCGCTGAGCCTCGTACGGCGGCTTCTCGGGAGGGCAGCCCAATATGATCGGGTTGTTACGGTAGTACACCGCCTTAACCTCGAACACCGGCTCCGGGCGAGAAGTTGAGGCATAGTAGCCGGTCCACTCGCCGAACGGACCCTCGTCTCGGGTCAGGTCGTGGCGCAAGAAGCCCTCGATCGCGATCTCAGCGTCAGCCGGGATCGGCAGGCCAGTGAACTCCCCGGTGATAGTCTCAATCGCCTCGCCGAGCACTCCGCCGACCCACTCGAGCTCCGGGACGTTACGCGGGATCTCCAGGCCGCTGGCCATGAACTGCAATGGGTGCAGCCCGGCCACGATCACGGCAGGCATGTCCTCGCTGGCGTTGAACCAGGTGTCGCGGTGCAGTCGGCCGTCCTTTCCGGGTGAGATGTATATTGCAGCGGTCTTCGCGTCGTACACCTGCGCGCGGTAGGTGCCCATGTTGACGACGCCGTCGTCACGGCTCCGCGTGATGATGCCGCAGCCGGTGCCGATGAACGGGCCGCCGTCCTCCGGGTGCCACAGAGGTGTCGGGAACTTGAGAAGGTCGATGTCATCGCCCTTCATGATGTTTTCGGTGATCGGGCCGGACTCCACCAGCTTTGTCGGCAGCGGGACCACATCGTCGAGCGCCCTCTGCCAGGTGTCAACCAAGTCGAAGGTGCTGATGTCGGTCGGCAGCCCGAGCGTCGTCGCGAGCCGACGCCGGTTGCCGAGCGCGTTTACGAGAACCCGCCAGCCCTTCTCGTACCCGGGGATCGCGTCAAACATCACTGCCGGGGACTCCTCGGTGTGGTGCAGCATCTCCGTCACTAGTCCTATGCTCGCCTCGGCGTCGACGCCCTCGACAACGCGCAGCTCGCCGATGGCATCCATTTCGTCGAGCCACTTGCGTAACCCAGTCGCGGGTTTATCGGAGGCACCCTCCGGCTTGTGTGGGACGGCTTTGGCGTCCCCTTTACCTTTGGCGATTAGCTCGGGCGGAAGGGTAGAGGTCATGGCGCGGATTCCTTCCGGATCATTAGCGGGACAGCCACGGCGGCAGCCGTGGTGTGCACCCATGCGGTTGCAAACCCGCAGGTCGTTCGGCGGGTTTGCCAAGTACAGACATAGGATCATCAAATATTCGATGTGTCAATGTTTTATGGCACATTTGTTTCCTTACCCACTCGGTCGTGCCTTAGACTTCAGTCGCATCTGTGGCCCCGTCGTCAAAATTCTGCGGAAGTGGGTTGTCCGATGAACGATGCGAAGGAGCACTATGGCCCGGTCGCTGGCAACGGTAGGCGCGATGACTTTTGGGATAATCCTCCCCAACAAGGGCGAGGGTGCCGGCCCCGAACTCGTCGACACGGCGTGCGCCGAGGCCACTGCAGCCGGATGGCGCAGCGCCTGGGTGACCGACCACCTGATGGTGCCGCGCGGCCCCGAGGCCAATGAGTACGGCATCATGCTCGAGGCCCTCACGACGCTCGCCTGGGCGGGTGGCCGCTACAAGGACTTGGTATTCGGCACCAGCGTGATCTCCCCAGCGATGCGCGATGCGCCGATGCTCGCGAAGGAACTTGCCACGATCGACGTCTTGCTCGGCGGCCGACTCATCGTGGGAGTCGGCGTCAGCGACACCGATGACCTCCCGGAGTACAGCAACATGGGCAAGGCCGATCGATTCAAGCGCCGCGGCGTCTACGTCGACGAGGCGATCAGGCTGTGGCGTCACCTCTGGTCGGGGTCGACCGAACCTTTCGATGGGGAGTTCCACCAGTTGACCGACTTCTGCTTCGGCCCGCTACCTGTCCAGGGCGCAGGCATTCCGATCTGGGCCGGGGGCCGCAGCGCGCGCGCCCTGCGACGCACCGCCGAACTCGCCGACGGATACCACGCGGCCCAGACCGGACCGAGCGACCTCGACGAGCGGCTCCCGCAGCTGCAGGAAGCCCTCGCGCTCACCGGTCGACCGTGGCCATTCGTCTCCACGCGCGCCCGCGTGCGGTT
>JAYTOZ010000239.1:0-2203 GCA_043747515.1 Frankiales bacterium
GCTGTCATCGAGCAGCTGCAGGCCGCCGCCCGGGGGGTCGGCATGACGCACGCGTGGCTGTTCACCGGACCACCTGGCTCGGGCCGGTCGGTGGCCGCCCGGGCCTTCGCCGCTGCGCTGCAGTGCACCGACGCCGGTTGCGGCCACTGCTCGGCCTGCCAGCAGGCCCTGGGCGGCACCCACCCGGATGTCGCCGTCGTCGTGCCCGAAGGGCTGCACCTGTCGATCGCCGACGCCCGCGAGGTGATTGGCCGCTCGTCCCGTGCCCCCACCCGCGGCCGGTGGCAGGTCACCCTCATCGAGGACGCCGACCGGATGGAGGAGCGCACCTCCAACACGCTGCTCAAGGCGATCGAGGAACCGCCGCCGCACAGCGTCCTGCTGCTTTGCGCACCGTCCGTCGAGGATCTGCTGCCCACGATCCGGTCCCGCTGTCGGCTCGTCCCACTGCGCACCCCGCCGGCCGCCGACGTCGCCGACGTGCTCGTACGCCGGGACGGGGTCGACCCGGCGATGGCGGCCTTCGTGGCCAGGGCGGCGCAGGGACACATCGGCCGGGCCCGGCGCCTGGGGACCGACGAACAGGCCCGTCGCGAGCGTCAGGACGTGCTGTCGCTGCCCCGCTCGCTCGGCTCGGTCGGCTCGTCGTTGGCCGCCGCCAAGGACCTCGTCGAGGCCACCCAGGCCGAGTCCGACCGGTTTGCGAGCGGCCGCGACATGGCGGAGCGGGAGTCGCTGTCGACCGCGCTCGGTGGTGGCGCGACCGGCAAGGGCTACAGCGGCAGCGCGCCGAAGGGAGGCGCGGGAGCCCTCAAGGAGCTGGAGAAGAGGCAGAAGTCGCGAGGCACCCGCACCCAGCGCGACGCCCTGGACCGGGCGCTGGTCGACCTCGCCGCGTTCTACCGCGATGTGCTCTCGCTCCAGCTCGGGGCGGGTGCGGCACTCGTGCACGGCGACCTCGCCGAGCAGGCCGCGACGATCGCCCGGGCCACCGCCCCGGAGGGCACCCTGCGGCGCATCGACGCGATCCTTGCCTGCCGCACCGCGATCGATGCCAACGTCGCTCCGCTGCTCGCGGTCGAGGCGATGGCCCTGGCGGTCCGGGCCGGCTGAGGCCACTGTCCCGGCGTACGGTCTGGCGCTGGGTCGGGTGGACGCGGTCAGCTTCAGCCGCTACGGCCGGTTGCACTACGCCGAACCCGGCGCGCTCGACCCGCTGGTCGGCGACAAGGTGCTGATGCCAACCGATGACGGGCCCGAGGTGGCCGGGTGCGGGTGGGCCGCGCACTGGACCGAGGCCGACGGCTTGCCGGTGCTGGTCGGCCCGGCGGGCGCCGCCGAGCTGGCCCGGGTCGAGGCCTTCGCGCGGCGCAAGGCCGAGACGCGGGTGACGACCAAGCGGCTGGTGCGTGAGCGCGCGCTGGTGACGAAGGTCGTCGGGGTCGACGTCCGCAATCGCTAGGGCGCGCTGACGGTCTCTTTCACCGCACCGGGGCGGGTCGACTTCCGCGGGCTCGTCCGGCACCCTCGAGACGCGCGTCGAGCTGCGCCTGCCTTCGGCCCGCGACGAGGCCGAGGTGGAGGGCAGCATCGGCCCGTGCGGACGCGGACCTGTGCTGCGCGTCGTTCCTGAAGGACTTCGAACCGGTCAGCCTGCGGATGGCCAAGGACCAGGACCTGCCACGCAACCCGATGCGGAGCTCCGGGGCCTGCGGCAAGCTCATGTGCTGCCTGAAGTACGAGCATCCGCTCGCTGTCGAGTGCACGGCCGACGCCCCGAAGTTGTGCCTGCAGCAATGCGAGCGTCTGCGCGCAGGGAAGGGCTCACGACGAGGGCGTGTCCTAGACTCGCGTCGGCACTACGCCGCCTTAGCTCAGTCGGTAGAGCACCTCACTCGTAATGAGGTTGTCCGGAGTTCGATTCTCCGAGGCGGCTCCATGCCTGACCTGCGACAACGGGTCCGGGAGCATGATCGAGACCGGCTGAGTGGTGCCACCGTGGTTGCCATTGTTCGCCAGCCGGAGGTCACGGCGCGTCCCAGATCGCCGCGTTCATCCGGGCCGCGGCCTCCCGAGCCAGCTCAGGCACGGCGTGCGTGTCGTGCATCGTCATGGAGATCCTCGAGTGGCCGAGCAGCTGCATCACGATGCGGACATCCACCCCCTGGGCCAGCAGCAGGGTGGCCGCCGTGTGTCGCGCGTC
>JAYTOZ010000240.1:0-3677 GCA_043747515.1 Frankiales bacterium
CACACCAGCTTCACCGTCACCCGCCAACCCGACGGCAGTTACCTGTGGACCAGCCGCGGTGGCCACCAACACCGACGCAGACCGAAGGGCCACTGAGCCCCGCCCCGCACCACGTCGACACCGTCAGAGAGCCGGCCTGCCTGAGGACCGGCTCTCCGGCATGCCCCGGTGCGCAGGCGAGCCCGTTCCAAGCTCTCTGGCGAACGTCAGCCCGACCCCTGTTGGTGGCGGGGCGGCCTTCTGGCGATGGCCTCATGGTGCCGAGAGGCGCCAACGATCGGCCGGCACTGGAAAACCCAGTGGTGTCGGACCGATATGACGGGCCGGGGCAGGTCAGGACGCGGCGGTCGCGGACACGACGGCGGTCATCGCCGGGCGGTACCGCGAGCGGGTCACGGCCGCGACCACCCCGAAGACGGCTGAGATGACCACCGCGCCGGTGAACATCGCCGTCCATTGATGGTCGCCGGCCAGCGGCGCAAGCACTGCCGTCGCCGCGCCGCTGCCGAGGAACAGCGCTCCGGCGAACAGCGACACCATCGCCGCGCGAGCGCCGGGCACGACCTCGGTCGCCCACGCCTGCATCGTGGAATGCATCGACGCCCAACCGGCCCCGACGAGGGTCGCGCCGATCCCCACCGCGACCGGCGTCTGGCTGGTGGCGATGAGCGCGTAGGCAACCACCAGACAGGTGGCGCCAACCGCGATCAGGACCTCCGGCCGGACGCGGGACACCTGCCGCTTGACGACGCGGGAGGCAAGCAGCAACCCGATGCCGTACAGCGCGACGACGAGCCCGGCGGCGGTCGGGGACTGCCCGCCGCTCTCGAGCAGCGGTGGGAGATAGGTCAGGAACCCCAGCAGGGCGGCGCCCTCGATGAGCGCCAGCAACAGCACGAGGCGGCCCCAGCGATGACGCAGCACGGTGCACACCCCCGACGGCCGGCCGGCCGGCCGGGAGGGCTCGGGGAGCCGGCCCAGCAGGACCACCAGCACGGCCGCGCCGGCAGCCGGCACGGCGAAGGCCGCCCGCCACGACACTGCGACGGCCAGCACCCCGGCCAGGGCGGTCGCGACCGTGATCCCGCCGGCGGTCGCAGCATTGAGGTCGGTCAGGGTGTGCTGCCGGCGCGCGAACGGAACGGCGTCCCCGACGTACACCAGGCAGGTGGGCACGACGGCGCCCATCGCGGCGCCGGCCACCGCCCTGGTGAGGACCAGCAACGGCAGGTTCGGGGCCACCACTGCGAGCCCGCTCGCGGCGGCGGACACGGTCAACGCCAGCCGCATCGTGCGCACCCGGCCGAGCCGGTCGCTGCACAGGCCCCAAAGCGGCTGGCCGATCCCGTAAAGCAGGTAGTAGAGCGACGCGACCGACGCGGCAGCGCTCAGGCTGACCGACAGGCCGGCCGCGAGGGAGAGCAGGACCGGGCCGGTCACGAACCGGTCGAAGCTGCTCGTTGCGGAGGCGGCCATCAGCAGTTGGATCTGCCCTCGGCGCACCGCCGGTGGGCTGAGCGGGGTCGGCATCAGCACCCCAGGGCAACGTCGGGCGGCCACCTGCCTAGTCCCGCGGCTCGAGCTCCAACGGCGCGTAGTAGTGCTCGGCCCCGACTCGTCGTACGTCAGTGAGCCAGTCGCCGTCGTACTGCTCGGTCGGTCCCTGGCCCGGGTCGACGAGGCTCCAGGCCTGCCGCCGGTAGGTCCAGTTGTCCGGCTGCAGCCGGTGGCTCTCCCGGAACCACCGGACCGCCGCCTCGGGCTGACCGCTCCGGTGCAGGTGCTGGCCCAGCGCGAATGCGGCGGCGGCCTCGGCCTGCTCCCGGTCCCGCGGCTGGGAACGCTCGATGACCTCCTGCGGTGACAGGGCGTAGCGGCTCGCCGCCCCGTGCGCGACCCAGTCGCGTAGCGCCGCGACGTAGGCCTCGGGGTCGAGCTGCATCTTGCCCAGCTCCGGCTTGACGGTGCGCAGCCGCCGGATCGCCCCCTCGCCGAGCCGGGCCTGCACGGCCGGGTCCTCGGTGTCGATGTCCGCGAAGGTGGGACGAGCCGGATAGGCGGTCTCCGGCGGCCGTACGACGACACCGCCCTCGTCGATCCAGATGCCGCTGGGCACGTTGATGACGCCGAACAGCTCGCCGAGGGTGTGCGCGCTGTCGACGACCACCGGGAAGTCGACGTCGTCGGGGACGAAAGGCCGGGCGGCGTCAGCCCCGCCGAGGTCCATCGCGACGCTGAGCAGCTCGAACCCCTGCGGGGCGAGCTCGGTGCGCAAGGCCTGCCAGACCGGCAGGTCGAAGCGGCAGCCTCACCAGCTCGCCCAAGCGGCGATCAGCACCTTCTTGCCGCGCAGCGCCGAGAGCGCGAACGGCTCGCCGGTCAGCGTCGGCAACACTAGGTCGGGGGCCTGGACGGTCGTCATCGCCCGGCCGCCGCCCTGCGGGCCGAGCGACCAGAGCCCGTGCTCGGCGTCGTGCACGACCGGCATGCCCAGGCGCTCGGCGAAGGCGGTCAACTCGACCTCGTCGCCGGCGAGGGTGCCGAGTGGCAGCGGTACACAGAGATCTTCTCGGCAGGCGCCGACATCCTTGACCAGCCAGCCGGTCTCGCGTTGCAACACTGCCACGTCGACCTGCAGGGTGTCGGAGATCATCGGCGAAGGCTAGCGTCGGACCCGTGCAGCTGCCCGAAGGCCTCCTTGCCGTGGTCAAGCGCGACTGTCCGACGTGCGTCCTCGTGGCACCGGTCCTCGCGGAGCTCGCCGGGCGGACCGCGTTGACCGTGGCGACCCAGGACGACCCGCAGTGGCCGCCGCACGTCGTCCGGCAGGACGACACCGAGCTCGAGCTGAGCTGGCAGCTGCAGGTGGTCACCGTGCCGACCCTCGTGCGGGTCGTCGACGGGGTCGAGGTGGACCGGGTCGAGGGCTGGCTACGCCCGCAGTGGGAGGCGCTGACCGGCATCGCCGGCCTCGGCGAGGGGCTACCCGAATACCGCCCAGGCTGCGGCTCCAGGTCGGTCGAGCCGGACATCGAACAGGCGCTGGACCGACGGTACGGCGGGCGGGTGCTGAGCTCCCGGCAGGTCGAGCTGGCCGAGCTGGAGGACGACGTCGAGGCGGCGTACGCCCGCGGTTGGACCGACGGCTTGCCGGTTGTGCCGCCGACCGAGGCGCGGGTGCTTCGGATGCTGGCCGGCCGCGACCCGGCCGAGCTGATCGCCGTCGTACCACCTGATCTCGTGCCCTGCTCGGTCGAGAAGGTGGCGATCAACGCGGTCATGGCCGGCTGCCTGCCGGAGCACCTGCCGGTCGTGCTGGCCGCGGTCGAGGCTGCCTGCACCGACGCCTTCAACGCCCACGGGCTGCTGGCGACAACCTACTTCTCCTCCCCTGTCGTCGTCGTCAACGGCCCGATCACCCGGGCCATCGGGATGAACAGCGGCGGCAACGCCCTCGGCCAGGGCAACCGCGCCAACGCCACGATCGGCCGGGCCCTGCAGCTGGTGATCCGCAACGTCGGTGGTGGCCGGCCGGGCGAGGTCGACCGGGCGACCCTTGGCAACCCCGGCAAGTACACCTTCTGCTTCGCCGAGGCCGAGGACGGCTCACCGTTCGAGCCGCTGCACGTCTCGCGCGGCGCAGCCCCCGGGTCCTCCGCCGTGACGCTGTTCGCCGG
>JAYTOZ010000241.1:0-3115 GCA_043747515.1 Frankiales bacterium
CGCTGATCGGGCCGTCGGGCAGTGCGCCCGGGCCGTGGCCCCGCGAAGTGGCCAAGACGCGGGTGGCGGCGACACCGCGCGGCAGCGGCAGGGTCTCGGCGATGCTCGCGCCGATCTTGTCCGCGACGACGTGACCGGCTCGCCGGAACCGGTCACTAGAGCAACCGGGACTAGCCCCACGGACCGCCGGGACGGACCCCGCGCACTGCTGGCCGGACGTCGACGAGGTAGACGATCGCGGCAACCAAGCCAATCAACCCGAACAGACCGGTGACGCCGGCTCGGCCGAGCACGATGGCGAGCGCGAGGATGACGATCCAGGCGACCTTGGTGAGCTTGCCGGCCACCGGGAACGCCGGTCCTGATCTGGTGCACGCGTCGACAAGCGCCCAGATCTTGACGGCGAGTGCGACCAGGCCGACCGCGAACAGCAGCAGGTTGGACGGGTCGAAAATGGAATACACCCGCCCAGTATCGCCCCTGCGCAGCATGTCTGGACAGCGCGCGACCCCCGGGCCAGTGGCACCGGGGGTCGCGACGTCTGCAGGGGCCGACTAGCCGAGCTTGCGGGCGGCGCCCGCAACAGCCTTCTCGCCGGCCTTGACCGACTTCTTCGCGGCGGTCGCGGCGGCTTCGGCCTTGCGGACGGCGTCCTTGCCCTCGGCGATGGCGGCCTCGGTCGCCGGCTGCCGGCGGATCTGGGCGACGAGGCGCTCGCCCCGCTTGGACAGCTTGGCGTAGTAGGCGGTCACCTTCTTGTTGTTCTCGTTGACCCTTGCCTCGACGGTGCCGCGGAGTTCCTTGACCTGCGCCGGCATGTCGGCAAGCAGCGCCTGGACCTTCTTGACCTCGGCGGTCACGTCGGCCGGCAGTTCCTTGGCCTTCTCGATCGCGAGGTCGGCGACACCGACGTAGGCAAACAGCGGCTTCTTGGCCTCGGCGGCGTCGAAGGTCGGAAGGTTTTTCAGGGTGAATCGGCCGGTGACGCTATTTCCGGTCTTCTTGACGTTGGTGGTGACGGTCATGATGTTGCCTCCTGGGCATCGGGGGGGTCGGTGAGGTCGGGCTGGTCGTGTCTTGCCGGGCGGGTCGCCCGGCGGCGGACGACCTGATGAGCGGTGACCGCTGCAACGACGGCCGGCTCGGGTACCGCAAGGCCGGCGTTCTCCTTGCGGAAGCTGTCGTAGATTTCGAGCAGCACCTGCTTCTGTCGCTCGCTGAGGCCGTCGTCGCTCGACACGGCGTCGGCGACAGCGCCACCCCGCTCGCGTTGCTCGAGGATCCCGGCCTGGACGTAAAGCGCCTCGGCCGAGATGCGCAGTCCCTTGGCGATCTGCTGAAGGATCTCGGCGCTCGGCTTGCGCAGGCCCCGCTCGATCTGGCTGAGGTAGGGGTTGCTCACGCCGGCCAGCTTCGCGAGTTGCCGCAGGCTGATCTGCGACGAGGCCCGCTGCTCACGGATGTAGTCGCCCAGGTGGCGGACGTCGGTGATGCCCGGCACGGTGGCTCCTCTCCGCTGGTTTCTCCTGACACCATTGACGATACGCGTGGGTGCTAGCTGAAGCAAGCAGTCTAGCTAGCACTTCGCGTGACGTGTCCCACATCCGTCGCATTGCGCGACGACGAGGCACCTTTGTCAGGGCTGCGGCCTGCGTTGGGAACAGGTCAGCACGGCCGGTCGGCACCGGTTTGCGTGATGGTCGTGCCGGCGATCCCGGCCAGGATGTCGCCAGCGTCGCGCAGCGAACCGATCGCGGCCGGCTGCGCGGTCGCCAGGACGAACCGCCTGCAGGCGGTGATCTTCGGCCCCATCGACCCGTCCGGGAACTGCATCCGGTCGAGTTCGTCGAGCTCGATCCGGCGCAGCTCCGTCGCCTGCGGTGTACCGAAGTGCCGCATGACAGCGGCGACGTCCGTCAGCACGAGCAGCCGGTCGGCCCGCACCGCGACTGCCAACAGCGCCGCGGTCAGGTCCTTGTCCACGACGGCTTCCACGCCGCGAAGCCGACCGCCGGCGTCCTGCGCGACCGGCACACCACCGCCGCCACCGCAGATCACCAGTGTGTTCGCCAGCAGTAGAGCGTCGATCGAACCCTGCTCGACGATGCGCACCGGTTCGGGCGACGCCACCACCCGCCGCCAGGCGCCGCCATCCGCGGCGACGGTCCACCCATGCTGCTCGGCGAGCTCCTCGGCGACCCGGCGCGGGTAGCCCGCCCCGACGTACTTGCTGGGAGCACCGAAGGCAGGGTCGGCGGTGTCGACGACGGTCTGCGTGACGATGCTGACGATCGGCCTGGACACCCCGGCGTTGCGCAGCGACTGCGCCAGCCAGTAGCCGATCATCCCCTGGGTCTGCGCGCCGAGGACGTCCAGCGGGTAGGGCCGGCTCAGCGAACGGTCGGCTTCGCTCTCCAAGGCCAGCAGACCGACCTGCGGTCCGTTGCCGTGACACAGCAGCAACTCGTGCCCGGCGGCCAGCGGGGCGAGCGCTTCGGCGGCGGCGAGGACATGCTCGAGCTGGATGGCCGCATCGGGCTTTTCCCCGCGCTGCAGCAGGGCGTTGCCGCCGAGCGCGACCACGATGCGCATTCTCAGATACCGTCCCGCTCGATGGGACAGGTCATGCATCTGGTCCCGACTCGGCCGCGGCAAGCTCGCTGCCGGGGATGCTGATGACGTCGATGCCGTGATCGCGCAGCATCGAGTTGGTATACGTGTTGCGTTCATCACCCATCACGACGCCCGGAGCGACGGTCAGGAAGTTGTTGGCGTCGTCGCACTGCTCCCGCTCGCCTGCGCGCGCATCCTCCTCCGCCGACAGCACCCGCATCCCGTCGAGCCCGAGGGCTGCCGCGATGGTCGCGAACAAGGCGTCGCGCCGCTCGACGTGCAGGCCGCCGGTGTCCTGCTCGACGACCTTCTCGGGGTCGGTCGGCGTGAGGACCCAGGTGCGGAGCGCATCTGGGTCCAGGCCGGGGTAGCGGACGAAGGTGTCTCCATCGATCACGATCAGCATCGTGTCGAGATGCATGAAGGTGTGCCACTGCGGGAGCTCGACGGCGATGACGGTGTCGGCCTGGCCGCTGCGGAACAGCGCCCGGGCCAGGATCTC